>JAAENP010000530.1 GCA_024224155.1 bacterium | reverse complement strand
TCGAGTCTTTAGCTTGCGGGAGAACTCATCTTCGGGGGGGAAGCCTGCCTTCCGGCTGGCTGCACGCTTCATCCGGTTCCAGGCGAGTATCACGTTCACGACCAGTGCTAGCCCCGCCCCGAGGAGGATCCGGGCGTTGGTGGTCAGGGAACCATCGTCCAGCCACTTGTAGATCCCGGCGAGGGTAAGTAGCACACCGACGACACCCAGGATGAGTGGAAGGGCACGCTTGAGGTTCATGGTTGCTCCTTGGTCTTCTCGTGAGATACCCAGTTAGAAATATCACACATTATGTTAGATCATTCTAATATCTGAGTCAAGAAGCAGACTCTTCCTCTTCCTTTCAGTGCGTCCGACGATGAAACCGGGCTCTTCGGGGCACACGGCTACGTCCCGGGTTCCTGCAGACCTCGGGGGAGTTGCTCAACTTCCACCCCTCATTACCCACGTGCTCGTGACGGACGGCTTCGCTATGCCGTCGACCGGCCCCACCGATTCCGAAGAAGGTACGCCGTCGAAGGAGGCCAGATCCTCGGCGTCGGACCCGGCGACCGAACGGTCCGATATGTCGCCCCTATCGGCACGAGCGTGTCTTACTAGCAGTAACTAGCTCGCTGCGCGAAAACCAAATTCCTACTGCGCTCAGAGTTGATGTGCTACCAGCCGACCGGTGAGAGCGGGCTGCTGAGAGAGCGCATTCGCTCGGGCATGACGGCTCCCCGTGCCCACCAGGTGCCAGACGTGCCACTGTCAATTTAGCGTTGGAGGCACGAGACTGTGCCGAACCCACGACCGGGGCCTGCTATGCAAGAGCGCTAGCCCGAAGCTTTCGGTCGACCTGCAAGGTCCTTGGCCCCTTTTTGGCTCCGTGCCCGTTAGTGAAGAAGGAGGCTATTCACCATGTGTAAGGCGCTCGAGTCAGCTGCGCCGCGCGAGGCGGCGGGCGAATCAACGGCCCGGCAGAGCAAAAACCCAGTGGCCAGGCCAAATTGCCAACCCCGACGCCAGCGGCTAGGCTCCAGACAAGCCAGTACAGTCTGCCGGCGGCGAATCGATGGCGCAAAGCGGCGATCAGAGTGTCGAAATCACACGGCTCCTGGAAGAGTGGCGAGAGGGGGACCGGGAGGCGGCCAATCACCTTTTTCCACTGGTCTACCGGGAGCTTCGCGCCATGGCGCATCGCCAACTCGCCCGCCGGGTCCCCGGTGACAGCCTGGTAACCACGGCTTTGGTGCACGAGGCCTATCTCAAGCTGGTGGACCGAAGTCGCGCTGCGTTCAACGACCGTGGACACTTCTTTGCCGTTGCCGCCCGAGCCATGCGCCAGATCCTGGTCGACCAGGCGCGCAAACGAACCTCAAAGAAGCGGGGCGGTAGGGAGCGCAAGGTCACCCTCGAGGAGGGGAAGGTACCGCTCCGAGAGCGAGCGGCCGAGGTGCTCGCCCTCGACGAGGCGCTGGCCCGACTCGAGAAGATTGAGCCCCGGCTGGGTCAGGTCGTGGAACTTCGCTTCTTCGGTGGACTCTCGGTGGAGGAGGCCGCCGAGGCTCTCGCCGTCTCGGCTCGAACGGTCAAGCGTGACTGGCGCAGAGCCCGCATCTTTCTGCACCGGGAGCTGAGCCGAGAGGCACCGTCATGACGGAACCCGTCGACAAGGCCCGGTGGCAGAGGATCGCGGTCCTCCTGGACGAGCTGCTGGAGCTGCCCGAGGCCGAACGACCCGGTCGGCTCGTGGCATTGTGCGAACACGACGACGAGCTGCGCGCCGAAATCGAAGCGCTCCTGGAGGTGGAAGGGCAGACGGGACTTCTCGACTCCCCGGCCGGCGACTACCTGGCAACGCTGATCCAGGAGGCGGAGGAGAAGATAAAGCATGACAAAGCGGGCGTTGAGCCAGCGCTCACACCGGGGTCCGGCTCGACCCGCTCGCGCCCACCCGAAGCCAACGACGCCCGCTTCCTGCCGGGAACTCTCCTCGCTGGACGCTACCGGATCGTCAACCGTCTGGGCGGTGGAGGCATGGGAGAAGTGTTCCGCGCTGACGATCTCAAGCTCGGCCAGGCGGTGGCGCTCAAGTTTCTGTCGCAGGAACTGACCGGCAGTGAGGAAGTCAAGGCGCGGTTCCTGAACGAGATCAAACTGGCGCGGCAGATCGCCCATCCCAACGTCTGCCGGGTCTACGACGTGGGCGAGACCGACGGGCAGCTTTTTCTGTCGATGGAGCACGTCCAGGGCGAGGACCTGGCGTCACTGCTCAAGCGGATCGGCCGGCTGCCGCGGGAAAAAGCAACCCAGATCGCGCAGCAGCTCTGCGCGGGCCTGGCGGCGGCCCACGCCGAGGGGATCCTGCACCGGGACTTGAAGCCGGCCAACGTGATGCTGGACGAACGCGGGCGAGTGCGGATCACCGACTTCGGGCTGGCGGGATTCGTGGGGGAGTTCGAGCGTGCTGAGCTGATAGCGGGAACGCCCGCCTACATGTCCCCCGAGCAGCTGGCGGGGAAAGGAGTCTCGGTCCAAAGCGACCTCTACGCCCTGGGACTGCTTCTCTACGAGCTCTTCACCGGCAAGCGAGCGTTCGAGGGAACTAGCTGGCAGGAGGTGCGGCGGGCACGGGAGAGCCCGCCGTCGACGCCGTCGAGTCACGTCTCGGGGATCGACCCGACCGTCGAGCGGGTGATTCTGCGCTGCCTCGAAGAGGATCCGGGCGAAAGGCCGTCGGCGGCGCTCGAGGTCGCGGCTACGCTACCGGGCGGCGACCCTCTGGCCGCCGCCCTGGCGGCCGGCGAGACGCCGTCGCCCGAGATGGTGGCGGCCGCGGGGCCGGAAGGGAGGCTCCGACCCGGAATCGTTGGCCTCCTGCTGGTCGTGACGTTGGCCCTGCTCGGCATCGTCGCCTATCTGACGCCCAAGTCGTCGGTCTTCGGCCTGGTGCCGCCGATGAAGCCGGTCGCAGTACTGGTGGACGACACCCGCGAGATGCTCGCCGGCCTCGGCTACGACGAGCCACCGACAGACCTGGTCTACTACATCAGCCAGGATTTCGACTATACCCGCTTCCTGGCAGCCACCGACCGCAGTCCGTCGCGCTGGCAGCCCCTCGCGGCCCCCGGACAGGTCGCCTTGCGCTTCGAGTACAGGCAGAGTCCGCGTCCGTTCGAGCCTCTCAGTTGGACCGGAAGAGTGACCGCGGACTACCCCCCGGCACGGGAAGGAGATATCTCGGTGATCACCGACCTTCGCGGCAGGCTGCGCGCTTTTTCCGTCGTGCCGGCGGCCGTTTCCCTGGAGAGCCCGTCGCCGGCCTTCGCCGACTGGCGGCCAATGTTCGATGCCGCTGGGCTCGAGATGAGTGCTTTCCAGCCGGCGACCCCGACCCGCCAGCCCCGCGCCTTCTCCGAGGTGCGGGCCGCATGGATCGGAACCCTCCCCGAGCTGGGGCTCCCCGTCCGCATCGAGGCTGCAGCTGCCGGGGCAAGACCCACCTTCTTCGAGTGCATCCTGCCTTCCTCCCCCAACTGGACCGAACCCGGCTCAGACGAGGTTCCTAAAACTACGACGGAGGCTCCCGGGGGCCTCTCCTGGATCATCCTCTGGCTTACGTTCAACTGGATGATTGTCGTTCTGCCCGTGATCTTGGCACTGCGCAACCTCCGGCTCGGGCGAGGGGACCGCCGGGGAGCCAGCCGCTTGGCCGCAGCAGTGTTCACGCTCAGGTTGCTCTGGTGGGTCTTCGCGGGTCATCACGTTCCCCGCCTCGGGTACGAGATCAGCCTACTGGGCAACGCGGTGGCTCGCTGTCTCTTCGTCGCGGCCGTGGCCTGGGTGCTCTACGTGGCAATCGAGCCGCACACGCGGCGTCTCTGGCCCGGGACTCTCATCTCGTGGAGCCGCCTGCTCGCGGGTCGGGTGCGGGACCCGCTGGTGGGTCAGCACCTCCTGGTGGGTGCCGTCGGGGGCCTCTTCCTTGTACTGCCCGGGCACGTGCTCTACTTCCTGATCCCGCAGTGGCTCGGCTGGTCGGACCCGCCTTTTCCGACCTCCTACCCTATCTGGGTCTTCCACACGCCCACCACGGATCCTCTCCTCGGCAGCCGAGTCGCTTTCGCCGCTTTGGCCTCGACCATGATGGGCACTCTCTGGCTCTCCCTCGGGTTCCTGTCGGTCCTGATCGCTCTCCTCGTTCTGGTTCGAAGGAAGTGGCTCGCGGTGCCACTCTTCGTGCTGTTTATCGGCGCCTTCGCGCCCCCGGTGTTACTCGGCGGCAAAGGGCTCGGAGTGACGCTCGGGCTCCTCATGGCAGCTCTATTCTCCTGGCTCATCACCCGGTTCGGCCTGCTCGCCACGGTCACCGGCATGTTCACGATGTGTGTCTTAGTCGTTTTCCCGGTCACGCTGGATCCCAGCGTTTCCTATTTCGGCACGTCGCTTTTCGCCCTCGCGATCGTGGCTGGTCTGGCCGGGTTTGGGGCATGGACCTCGCTCGGCAGGCGACCTACCGCGGTGCGGGAGGGCTGAGCCTAGAGGTCAAGACCCAAGTGAAACTGATACCAACGGTAAGGAGCCGTCGGGTCGCCGGCTGCGCCGGCCGCATACGGCCAGATCCTCTCGATGAAGGTGGTCCGATAAGACTTCGTAGGGAAGCCACGTCCTGATCTCGCAGCAGGGCAGCGCAGCGCGATGTCCCGATTCCCGACTCTCCCCGGTCCGTTAGACGAGACTTGGCGATCCTCCGTGCGGAGGCGTAGCTTGGGTTACGCG
>JAAENP010000529.1 GCA_024224155.1 bacterium | reverse complement strand
GGCCCGGTGGGGTAGTCATCGGGCTGGGTGGCGAACAGCCAGGACTGGATCTCCGGGGCTGCCAGGCCGAAGGTGATGTCGTAGAAGGGCGGCACGAAGTAGCCGTCGGGGAAGCTGGCCAGGAAGGCGGCCCACTCCGGTGAGACGAGGCTCTGGGCGAGCAGGTCCTTGTAGAGCATTGTGGACAGCACGCAGCTTCTCACCCGACGTCTATCGGCCGCCAGCTGGGTGGAGACCTCGCCGCCGTAGCCTTCGCCCAGGAGGTCGATCCGAGGCACCCAGCGAAAGAACCGGATGTAGCGCAGCAGGATCTTCATGGGCTCGATCTGGGTCCGGAAGTCGATGTTGCTGCCGTCGGCCGGCTTGTAGCTATTGCCGGTGCCGACGTAGTCGGGCGTGAAGGCGAAGAAGCCCCGCCGCGCCACCATCTCGGTACCGTTGTAACCCTCGAACGGGACGCTCCAGAAGGTGCCCTTGAACTCGGGTCCGGTGAGCATCAGCGCGGCCCGGCGCGGAAAGCGGAACCACGACCTCAGGGTGAAGTGCTCGGTCACGTAGAGAGTCTGCCCGTCTCCGATGGGCACCCAGTGCTCGAGGGTATGGACGGTGTCGAGAATGTCCGGCAGGCTCTTGCCCGGCTGCGCCAGCAGGTTGCGGAGCTCAGCCGACTCGAAGAACGCTACCGCCGGGTCGACGACGTCTTCGAACCCCGCGCCGTCGAGTCGCAGGCCCCGTGCCGCTCCGGTTTCCGCGGCGAGCGGCGGAACCAAGGTGATGAAGACCGTGTCCTTGCGGCAAGCGTGCGTGACGGCTGGTGAGGCTGCCGGTAGCGTTGGTTGTCTAACCGCCTACCGACGGAGGACAGCCGATGAAGCAAGGATCCCGCCGCCCGTCCCGCGACATCCTGAGTGACGTTCAGAGTCAGTTCGAGCGCTGGCGCCAGAGTCGGAAACGAGGCACCCGTATCCCTGAGGCGTTGTGGCAAGCGGCGGCCGAAGCCGCTGGAGAGCTTGGCGTCTCGAAGACGGCCCAGGCTCTGGGCCTGGACTACTACGGGCTGAAGAAGCGCCTGGAGCCGACCGTGGAGGTCGCGGAGTCGGAGCCAGCTGCCGGACGAGAGTTCTTGGAGATTCCGCTGTTCGCCTCTGCTGCGGACTGCGTGCTCGAAATGGTTGACGCTGATGGGGCTCGTCTGCGGGTCGAGTTGAGAGGTTCGGCCGCTGCGCACTGCGAGGCGCTGGCTCAGGCCTTGTGGAGCGTGGCGCGATGATTCAGGTGGCGCCGCAGATGCGTGTGCTGGTCGCGATCGAGCCCGCGGATTTCCGCAAGGGCATCGATGGTTTGGCCAGGCTGGCTCGCGATGAGCTGGCTCACGATCCGTTCTCCGGCTGCCTGTTCGTGTTCCGCAACCGCAAGGCCACGGCGGTGAAGATCCTGGTCTATGACGGTCAGGGTTTCTGGCTCTGCTACAAGCGCCTGTCCACGGGGCGGTTCCGCTTCTGGCCGTCAGGGCAGAAGCTGCGGGCGCTGGAAGCCCACGAGCTGCAGGTGTTGCTTTCGGCTGGCGATTTCTCAGCGGCGGCGGCTGCGCCGCCGTGGCGCCGCCTACATTGATGCCTTTGAAGGGGAAAATTCTACCCCCAGGGAGTTGCGTTCCACATTTTCGTTCGGTATGCTGTCTTCACCATGGAAGTGAAGCTGAGGTACCGAGGTCGCGAGGTCACGGACGATGACATCACGTTCATCGCGGCACTCATCGCCAAGAACCCTGGCGCGAGCCGGCGAGCGCTGTCGAAGCTGCTGTGCGAGGCTTGGGACTGGAGACAGGCCAACGGCGAGTTGCGTGACATGGTCTGTCGCGGCCTGATGCTCAAGTTGCATCGCGCCGAGCTCATCGAGCTGCCCCCCGTGCGTTTCGTTCCACGCAACAATGTGGTCGCTCGGCGCAAGCCTCAGAGAGTCTTGATCGATCGTACGCCGCTGTGCACGAGTCGTCTGAAGGAGATTCGACCGCTGGAGATCCTCCAGGTCCGGCGCACGAGGGAAGAGGCGTTCTACGATGGCCTGATCGAGGAGTATCACTACCTTGGCTACACCCGTCCGGTAGGTGAGCACCTGAAGTACCTGATCGTGACGTCGAATCGGCCGGTGGCTTGCATGGCGTGGGGTTCCGCGCCGCGTCATCTAGGTCCCCGTGATCGTTTCATCGGTTGGCCGGCAGAGGCACGGCGCCGCAACATTCGCTATCTGGCCTACAACACCCGTTTCCTGATCCTTCCCTGGGTGGAAGTGCCACATCTGGCGTCGCACCTTCTGGGTCGCATGGCGCGGGTGCTTTCGGCGGACTGGGAGCGGGTTTATAGCCACCCGATCTACTACCTCGAGACCTTCGTGGATCCGAGGCGTTTCCGTGGCACCTGCTACCTCGCGGCCAACTGGACCGCCTTGGGTCAGACCACAGGCATCGGCCATAACGCGCCGACGAACAAGGTGACCCAACCGAAGAAGGAAGTGTTGGGCTACCCGCTGCGGAAAGATTTTCGCGAACTGCTGGCGGCACCATGAAAAAGCGCAAGCCAGAGCTCATCGAGTTGGATGCCGCCGAATTGAGAGCGATCGTCGACCTCACCAAGGCATCTGCCCTGAATGCGAAGGATCACGAGAAGCTCAAAGCCACCATCGAGACTTGTCTCTGGATGATGGCCGAGCTGGAGAAGAAGAACGTGCGACTCGCGCACCTCCGCAAAGCCCTTTCCATCAACACGAAGAAGACCGAGAAGACCAGCGAGGTGCTCAAAGGGGCGACTGGCACAGAGCCACCGCAGGACACCGACGAAGAGAGAAGCGGCGAGAAGCCGGAGAAGAAGAAAAAGAAGCCAAAGGGGCACGGTCGTAACGGCGCCGACGCCTATGAGGGCGCCGAGAAGATCGAAGTCCCCCACGAGTCGCTGAGGCCAGGTGACGCTTGCCCAGCGTGCGAGCAGGGCAAGGTCTATGGCCTGCGCACTCCGCGTAAGCTGGTACGCGTCAGAGGCCAGGCGCCGCTTCAGGCGACGGTCTACAAGCTTGCGAGACTACGCTGTAATCTCTGCGGCGAAGTGTTCGGAGCCAAGGCGCCAGCGGGTATCGGGGAGGAGAAGTACGACGCGACCTCGGCGAGCATGATTGGACTCTTGAAGTACGGCAGCGGGCTGCCCTTCAACCGACTGGAAAGGCTGGAAGGAAATCTCGGGATTCCTCTTCCAGCCTCGACCCAGTGGGGCATCGTCAGAGATGCTG
>JAAENP010000528.1 GCA_024224155.1 bacterium | reverse complement strand
TCTGCCACAGACTCCTACGGTCTTGATCTCTGACATCCCTTACCCCCTCTCGATGACGGTGGCGATTCCCTGGCCCGTGCCGATGCACATCGTCGCCAGACCGCGCTTGCCGTCTTCCTGCTCGAGAACGTTGATCAGCGTAGTCAGAATGCGCGCTCCCGAGGCCCCCAACGGGTGGCCGAGGGCGATGGCGCCGCCGTGGATGTTGACCTTGTCGAGATCCCAGCCGGTCTTCTTCAAGACATAGAGTGACTGGGCGGCAAAGGCCTCGTTGAGCTCGATGAAATCGATGTCGTCGATGGTCAGGCCGGCGCGCTCGAGCGCCTTTTCGCTGGCCGGGATCGGGCCCATGCCCATCCGCTTCCAGTCGACGCCGGCAACGCCTCGCGAGACGATCCGCGCGCGTACCGTCAGATCGTGCTTCTTGGCGAACTCCTCACTGGTAACGATCAGGGCCGATGCTCCGAGCGAGATCGGGCTCGAGGTCGCGGCCGTCACCGATCCATCGGCCGTAAACGCGGGCTTGAGCGAGCGGATCTTCTCCGGATCGGGCTCACGCGGCCCCTCGTCCCGGTCGACCACAAAACCGTTGTTGGCAATCGGCACGACCTCTTGGTCGAAAGCCCCGTTCTCCCAGGCCGCGAGCGCCCTGGTGTGGGAGCGCCTCGCGACCTCCTCTGGCTCCTCGCGCGAGAGGTCGAGATCCCCGGCCAGGTTCTCGGCGGTCTCGCCCATGCCGATGTAGTA
>JAAENP010000527.1 GCA_024224155.1 bacterium | reverse complement strand
CAGCACCTTGAGCCGCCGCTCGCTCGCCTCGAGGCAGTTGCCGTCGAGGATCATCACCCGGTGCCCCGGCAGCAAGGGGTCACGCGCGCCTCCGGACTCCTCGATCAACTGGCCGCACTCCCGGGCGCTGTAGCGCACCAGCTCGGCCGAGGTGTGCAGCTCAATCCCCTCGAGCTTCTTGTACACCGAGCGAACCGAGACGCTGATGGCACTCGCCTTGTACGCGCGGCCCACCGTGGGCCGCACGCCGAGGACCACTTCGCTCATGACGTCGAACACCTCCGAGAACAGCAGCTCCTTCGTGTACTGCAGCGGCGCCGTGCGCTCGAACCAGGCATCGAGCTGCCCGGGGTTCAGCGTCCGCTCCAGGACGCCCCGCAGCATCACCGTGACCGCACTGGCCTGCACGAAACGACTGAATATCTCGGGTATCATCTGCGTCACCTCTGGCTGAATCGAGCCGGCCAGGGTACACCAGTCCTCGGGCATTGCCTACCAGGGCGCCTCGAAAGGACTGGTTTCTGTCGCAGATGGCATAGATATAAAATCATTTAAATACGAACTAAAAATCACGTTCACAGGGCTGCCTCTTTGGGCCTGAACGCACGTCCGGTTCTGGCGCGCGTCTTCCGTTCGCGCCAGGATCATCCTTTCATGCCTGCTTGCCTACCTGAGAATCCTTCGCCGACCCGTCCTTCTGTGGCCCAGTATGTGGGTGTCCTTTAACTCCTAATCAACGT
>JAAENP010000526.1 GCA_024224155.1 bacterium | reverse complement strand
GTCGTAGTAGGTCGCCAGCGTCTGGAGCCAGAGCGACTTGCCGAAACGACGCGGACGCAGGAAGATCAGAATGCTCCCCAGCGTCTCCAGGTCTCGGATGTGCGCAGTCCGGTCGACGTAGACCATTCCCTCGCGCCGGATGCGGCGGAAGTCGGCGATCCCGTAGGGGTACTGGATCATGCGGCCTCCATCCTTGCCAGCTTAGCACGTCCTCCCGCGCCCCAGCCGGCTCGGCGCCGGATCTGCCCGCGGTCACCGGCGACCGCCACCTGCTCGACAATGCGGTGAAATACCTGGGGGACCATGTACCACGACAAGGGCTTCGGGCTCTTCGAGCGTCGCGACCCGGAGAGCTCGGAGGGCTCCGACGCCCACTTCAGCCACCAACGTGCTCTCGAGCTCCTGCGGCACGACACGGCCTCCACTGAGCTTCTGAGGCCGGGAGCTTCGACCGCCTGGCCTGGTAGGATTCGCAGCGATGCGGAGAACCGAGCTGACGCGGGTCCGGCGGATCGTCTTGCCGCGAGGGATCAGCAACCGATGAGCCCGTTCCAGCCGGGAAGGAATCTCGTGCGCGTGACGGGCTGGCGGCTCCGTGGCCTGCTGGTGGCTTTGGCGCTGTTGCCCTGCAACGTCCAGGCTCAGTCCACCTCGTCGTTCGACGAAGTAGGACGCTTCTACGTGCAGAACTTCGCGCCGCAGGACTACGGTGCGCATGCCCAGAACTGGGCCATCGTGCAAAGTCCGGAGGGTCTCCTCTACGTCGCCAACGGCCACGGCGTGCTCGAATACGACGGCGTCTCCTGGCGCCTGATTCGG
>JAAENP010000525.1 GCA_024224155.1 bacterium | reverse complement strand
GAGAGCCTGTTAGCAAGACCGATGCCGGACGCAGTCGCGCGAACGGGCCGACCGTACATCCGGCACCAACCTCGGCGCCGTCGAGCACGCTGTAGGGCGCGACAGTGACGCCCGCGGCCAGCTTCGAGTCACGGATCCACACGCCCTGGTGCAGCACGCAGCCTTCTCCGATCTCGGTGTGTCCTAAAAGCGACACCTCCGGATGAACCACTGTCTCGGCACCGACACACACCTCCGGTTCGATCGCCGTCCGTTCCGGCTCGAGGAGGGTGACGCCGCTTTGCATCAGCCGCCGCATATGGCGTTCAAGGATGGCGCGGTGGACCCGAGCGAGATCGGCGCGATCGTTGATACCGAACGCCTCCGAAGGATCGTCGAGGCTCAGGAGTCGGATGGTCTCCCCGGCGGCCGCGGCGTCGCCGAGGGCGTCGGTCAGATAGAGCTCCCCCTGGGCATTGCCGGCGTCGAGACGCCGCAGATAGTCGAAAACCGCCGGCGCGGGCAGGGCGTAGAGGCCGGCGTTGATCCGTCGAACGGCAAGCTCCTCGGGTCCGGCGTCGGCGGCTTCAACGATCCGCTCGAGCTCGCCGGAAGGACGCGCGATCACCCGTCCGAGCGTGCCCGGCTGCTCGAGATCGGCGACCGCCATGGCGCCCCAGCACCCGGCGGCGGCCGCGGCCAGCCGGCCCAAGGTCGCTGCCGATACCAGGGGAACGTCGCCCGACAGCACCAGGAGCGTTGATTCGCCTGGGGCGTGGGGCTCGACCTGGGCCAGGGCGTGACCGGTTCCGAGTTGCCGGCGCTGCTCGATGAAGGTGACGTCGGAGGCGGTCACGGCTCGCCGGACGTCATCGGCTCCATGGCCGACGACCACCAGGATTCTCTCGCAGCCGCCGCGCCGCGCGGTGGCAATCACCCGTTCGAGCATCGGCCGGCCGCCCACCGGATGCAGTACCTTGGGCAGCGCCGAACGCATACGCGTACCCTGGCCGGCGGCCAGCACCACCGCGACGCGAGCTTTTGAGGATTCGTCCATGTCGCGCTCCTCGAAGAATCTAGCCCGGGCGAGCCGCTATTCAGTGAGCCGGCGTCAGCTCGAGCACTGCCTGGCACAGTTTAGCCGGATCGTGTCGGATCAGCTCGCCGTCGGCCAGCAGATCTCTCGCCACGAGCTCCACGCCGCGTTTCTTGAAACCGTCGCGGTCGAAGGTCACGCTCTCCGAGCCGGTCGCGGCATAGTGATCGAGCAGCGCCGCCGCCGGCCGGGTGGAGTTGACCAGCACACAGTCGACCAGACGCTCGCCGACATGCTGCTCGATCGCGTCGAAGTGGTCGATGGCGTTCATCCCGTCGGTTTCTCCGGGCTGGGTCATGATGTTCAGTATCAGCGCGACCTTCGCCGCGCTCCGGCGTGCCGCTCGGCGGATGCCGGGAATCAGCAGGTTGGGCAAGATCGACGTGTAGAGCGATCCGGGGCCGAGCAGGATCAGATCGGCGTGCCTCAGGGCCTCGATCGACGGCGGGAAGGCGGCGGCGGCGGCGGGAAGGAGCTCGAGGCCGGCGAGGCGCTCGCCCGATTGGCCGACCGCGGACTCACCCCGGTAGAGACGCCCCGAGAGTCCCGTGCCCCGTAAACGCACGTCGGCCAGGGTCGCCGGCAAGATGCGCCCGCGCACCGACAGGATCGACTCGGCGGTGAGGATCGCCTGGTAGAAATCACCGGTGATTCCGGTCAGGGCGGTCAGGAAGAGATTGCCGAAAGAGTGCCCGGCGAGGCCTTCGCCATCGGCGAATCGATACTGGAAGAGCCGCGCCAGCAGGTCTTCGTCGTCGGCCAGGGCGACGATGCAGTTGCGGATGTCTCCCGGCGGCAGCACTCCGAAATCTCTCCGTAGCCGGCCGGAGGAGCCGCCGTCGTCAGCCACCGTCACGACCGCGGTCAGCTGGCCGGGATCGCTGATCTGAGACTTGAGACCGCGCAACAACACCGCGAGCCCACTACCGCCGCCGATCGCCACCAGCGAAGGGCCGTCTCCCTGGAGACTCTCCGAAGAGAGGCTCACTCCGTGGCGGACACCACTTGAACCAGTTGCGCGAACTCTTCGCGACCGCGGAGCGGGTCGAAGTCCGAGTCGTGGTAGGCGTGGACGCGGTTCCTGGGCTCGAGACGGATGGCGGTCTCAAGCAGCTCCAGGGCTTCGTCCTCGGCCCCTGCCAGAGCGCGAATCGAAGCCATCAGATAAGCGTAGTGCTCTTCGCTGTCCACGGTCTCGACCTGCCGGCACAGCTCGAGCGCTTGCTCCAGGTTGCCGTTGTTCTTCTCGAAAACCGCGCGCAGGTAAAGATCGCCGTCTTCGGATTCCTCGGCAGTCCGCGCGCGGCAGATCTCGAGGTGTTGGCGGGCGCGGTCGGCAATCTGGATGCCGTCCGCGTCGGCCACGACCCTTTCCAGCAACTCGGCGGCTTGCGCATACTTCTTCGCGTGCAGCAGCTCCAGAGCGCTGGCGAAGTCGGCGAGCGTGGCCTCCAGGGCCTCGCTGGAGGAATCCGCCGAACCCAGGCCGAGCTCTTCGAGCTTTCGGCGCACCGCGTCGGAATCGATGTGGAAGCGCTGCGCGAGCTCCTCGATGCTCTGGCTCTCGGCGTTTCGCTTGAGATGAGCGACCTCGGCTTTGGACCAAAGTTTCTCCATACTTGCCTCTACCTCTTTCGCAACTCGACAAGAATCTGTTTGGCGACGGACTTCAGCGTGTCGAAAACGCCTCTGCCGTTGGGAGCCACGGCCTTGAAAGTCGGCTCGCGTTTGTAGTTCAAGACCCGATACAGCTCGGCGGTCGGCAATGCGTTGGGAAGATCACGCTTGTTGAACTGCAGGGCGTAGGGCAACGTCGCAAGATCGAGACCGTGCTGCTTCAGATTGGTCTCCAGATTGCGGATCGACTCGATGTTCGACTCCATTCGCTCTTTCTGGCTGTCGGCGACGAAGATCACTCCGTCGGCGCCTTTGAGGATCAGCTTGCGGCTGGCGTCATAGAAGACCTGCCCAGGCACCGTGTAGAGGTGGAAGCGGGTCGTGAAGCCGCGGATGGTGCCCAGGTCGAGCGGCAGGAAATCGAAGAATAGCGTGCGATCCGTCTCGGTCGCCAACGAGATCATCTTGCCCTTGGCGTCCGGAGAGGTCTTGCTGTAGATATACTGCAGATTGGTCGTCTTGCCCCCGAGACCGGGGCCATAGTAGACGATCTTGCAGTTGATCTCTTTGGCAGCGTAGTTGATGAAAGTCATGGCGCGTCAGGAGGGTCGGTCTCGGGCTCAATCGCTGAACAGGGCGTCGATGTCGTCGTCGGTGATCTCGGAGAAAGGCGTCGGTGACGCTCCCTCTACGACTCCGGCGTTGGCTTTCCGGGCCATGGTCTCGAAGATCTTGTCGAACTCGCCGCTGGCGCGTTTGACCCGCAGCCGGACCAGACCCAGGGAAGAGCGTTCGTCGAAGATGACGAGCAGGATGGCGCGCTTGGCGACGATCGAGATGTGGATGTGGTCCCTCTCCCCCTCGTGAAAGAGGACCGAGAACTCGCGCTCGCCAATGAGCTTGGCG
>JAAENP010000524.1 GCA_024224155.1 bacterium | reverse complement strand
GCGGGGCGTGGAGCGAGACCCGCTCCTTCCGCATCGCTTCGCTGCACGGCGTCGGCGGCATCGAGGACAAGGACCCGCCGGACGTTTCGATCGAAGAGGTCCAGACCTACGGCAGCCTGGTGCTGGTCAACGGCAGGACCGAGCCGGGTGCGACGGTGAGAATCAACGACGAGCCGGTCTCCGTCGAGCTCAACGGCTCATTCAGCAAAACGATTCAGATGACCCAGGTCGGGTTCGCCTTCATCACCGTGGTGGCCACCGATGCCTGGAACAACTCCAGAGAGGTGAAGCGACGCGTCTTCATCGATGCTTTCTAGATAGCTGATCTACCCATGCCATTCCCTACCCTTCTCCGATACTTCTCCGACGATCTCGCGATCGATCTCGGCACCGCCAATACCCTGGTCTTCACCCGCAACGGCGGCATCGTGGTGCGCGAGCCGTCGGTGGTGGTGATCAACAAGCTGACCAACAAGATCGAAGCGGTCGGCAACCAGGCCAAGGAGATGCTGGGCCGTACCCCCGGCAACATCGAATCGGTACGGCCGATGAAGGACGGCGTGATCGCCGACTTCGACGTCACCGAGCAGATGCTCAAGTACTTCATCAAGAAGGCTCACGGCGGCCGCCGCTGGGTGCGCCCGCGGATCGTCATCGGCGTGCCGTCGGAGATCACGCCGGTCGAGAAACGCGCCGTGCGCGACTCCGCGGAACAGGCCGGAGCCTCCGAGGTCTACCTGGTCGAGCAGGCGATGATGGCCGCCATCGGCGCCGGCCTGCCGATCACCGAGCCCTCGGGCAACATGATCGTCGACATCGGCGGCGGCACCTCGGACGTCGCCGTCATCTCGCTCGCCGGGTCGGTCTACAGCCGATCGCTGAAGGTCGCCGGCAACGAGATCGACGAGGCGATCATCAACTACTTGAAGAGGCGCCACAATCTGCTGATCGGCGAGCGCACCGCCGAGCTGGTCAAGTTCGAGCTCGGCTCGGCCTATCCGCTGAAGGAAGAGCTGCGGATGGAGATCAAGGGACGCGACCTGGTCGAGGGCGTACCGAAGACTCTGGTGATCACCGACTCCGAAATCCGCGAAGCGCTGGCCGAGCAGATCTCGGCCATCGTCGAGGCTGTGCGCCAGGCCCTGGAGCGCACTCCGCCCGAGCTTTCGGCCGACATCATGGACAAGGGCATCGTCCTTTCCGGCGGCGGCGCGCTGATCCGCAACCTGGACCAGCGCCTGCGAGAGGAGACCGGCCTGCCTGTGGTGCAGGCGGATGATCCGCTGTGCTCGGTGGTGCTCGGCACCGGCCGC
>JAAENP010000523.1 GCA_024224155.1 bacterium | reverse complement strand
GTGCGCGCAACAGGCAGGCGCGACCGAAATTCAGGGTTTACATGAGGAACGAACCATAAATCGCTGATTTTTTTAGATTCTCGTTTGGGGGGAAACCGGGGTCAGAGTGGAATGGCGCTAACTTAAGCGATTCGGGAGCCTTTTCATAGGCTTAGCGCCGCCCCCCGCTCACCGCTGCTTCTTCGGATGACCGTTCAAACGCACCTCCTCGCGTGCCTCTGGCCTCGGCTTGGTCATCAGCGGAAAGGCCTTGGGCCGTCGCTTGCGCTGGCGGGGCTCGATGCGCCCCGGTCTGAGACCGACCCGCGGCTGCGCGATGAGCACCAGGAGCCCGTGCATGACCACGCCGTCGTGGCTGGCGCCGCCGCGCTGGCACCAACTGATCCAGACCTGCACGGTGTGCTTGAAGCTGAGCTGGCGCGGCACCTGGTCGGCCAGCAGCGCGGCCTGGGCCATCAGCAACCGGATCAGATTGTACGCCAGCAGGTAGACCCACAGCTCCTTGCGCGCCATCTCGGGCGTGCGGCAGCGCAGCGCCTCCATGCCGAGCGTCGTCTTGATGCTGCGCACGTCGAGCTCGACGTGCCAGCGGCGCCGGTACAAGGCCCTGAGCATGCCTTTGGGCGTGTCCTTCGGGCACAGGAAGGTGGTGACCAACGTCTTGCCGCCGGCGTGGAGCTCGCGCACCGTCAGCGTCTCGGGGACGCCGTCGTATTCCTCGGGGCTCATCCACGACGGGCGCTTCGGCTTGGTCCAGACGATCAGATGGTCGTTCGTGCCGAGTCGCTCGCCGGTGGCGAAGTCGGTGCTGCGCTTGCGCGCCCCGAACTGCTCGAACAGGCCGTCGACGCCCCGGCGCGCCAGTTCGCAGAGCAGGAAACACGTGGGGAAGAAGGCGTCGCCGAGCAGGACGTCCCCCGACTCGAGATTTCCCAGCAGGCCGCGAAACAGCGTCTGCTCGTCGCTGCCCTTGCCCTTGCACGGCCCGCTGGCGGCATCGAGCAAGGCCCCGCTGGCCAGGCACAGCAGGCCCACCGTGCGCATGATCGGGAAGCCCAGGCCCGCGCGCTGACTGCCCGGCTGGGGATAGGCTTCCTGGTTCGCCTCGGTGTCGGCCAGGGTGACGGTGGTGCCGTCGGCCAGCAGCACCCGCCGCCCCCGCCACAGCCACCCGTCGGAAGCCCCGTCGGCGACGAGCCTCCCGGTGCTCCGGGCCAATGTCTCGACCATCGCCTGCGGCAGCCGCGCGCGGGCCTTGCAGTACGCCGCGGTGTTGACGCTGCACGGCGCCATGCCGGCGACCAGGCGCTTGACCGCCGCGTCGTCCACCGCCTGGCTACAGCTGCCGTCCGCCGAGAGCGCCTGCCCCATGAACATCGACAAGGTCTCGGTCGGCGGAAACAGCCGGTCGCGGTGCTCGGGCAGCAGCGCCTCGACGTCCCCGAGCAGCTCCGGCCCGGTGAGGAGGCTGAAGAAGCCCTTGGCGTCGGCGTTGTCGACGCGGTTCTGGATGCGCAAGCGTTGCCGGGCGGTGGCGGTCGGATTAGAATGCATGGTAGGTCGGCTCCGGGATGGGGTGGGACAGACACCTCCACTATACACCATCCCGGCCGGCCTTCCTTCCCAGGACTTTCAAGCGGTTGCGCTTAGGTTAGCGCCAGTCGAATCAGAGCCGAATGCTAACTCAATGATTTTCCCCATGAAAACCAATAGGATAGAGATTTTCCGCCTCAAAAAACCCTGGCTTCCGAACCGCTGGCCAGCTAGAAAACCAATGCTCTCGGCTTGCGCCGTCTTCGACACATTGTGAGGATTCCGTTCTAACTCGTTGTTTTCATTTTTGTTTTTGCTTAAGTTAGCGCCATTCGGGTCAGAGCCCGTAAATAAATTCTGCACGAGAGGTTGTTTAAGCCTTTCCGGCATGATAGCCTGCGACGCAATGAAGCAGCAAACGTGTTGGGATGGAAAGATGCCCCGCAAACCTCGATTCTTTCTGGCCGATGTCCCGGCCCACGTCCTGCAGCGGGGGAACAACCGCCAGGCGGCGTTCTTCGACGACGATGACCGCCTGGCGTACCTCGGCTGGGTTCGGGAGGGCGCGCACCGGTACGGCTGCAAGGTCCATGCGTACGTGCTGATGACCAACCATGTCCACCTGCTCGCCACGCCGCGGACGCGGGAGTCGATCAGCCGGATGCTTCAATACGTGGGCCGCCGGTACGTGCCCTGCGTCAACCATGCCTACCGGCGAACGGGAGCCCTGTGGGAGGGGCGCTTCAAGGCCAGCGTGATCGACGGACCGCGGTATCTTCTGACCTGCCATCGGTACATCGAGCTCAACCCGGTGAGGGCCGGCATGGTGGCGTCGCCCGAGCAGTACCGGTGGTCGAGCC
>JAAENP010000522.1 GCA_024224155.1 bacterium | reverse complement strand
GCGCCCTTCCTTCTCGGGCTCTCCAAAGGCCAGGCGAACATTCAGCGGGTTCTCACGACTGTCGATCAGCAGAGAGGAGAGCGTGCGGTCGGCAACCTGGTCCGCGACCGGCTTGTCGACGTAGCCGCTGCGGTTACGCACCTTCAAGCCCTTGTGCTTAATCTTCACCTTGATGTCGTGGTAAGACCCGTCTCCACCGCCCGGCGACGCATAGCCCAGCGAATAGAACATCTCGAAGTCCCTGCCCACCTGATCCAAGGCTTCTCTGACATTGTTCGAGTTGATCAGGGCCGCTCCACCGGTGCGCTCGGCCATCTCGACCAGCGGCGCTTCGAGGTTGAAGTCGCGAGCCGTATTGAGAGCCGCCATCGAGGCGTTCGACACCGAAACGATGCCGGCGAAATCCGGCGTAAACCCTCCCGAGCCCAAGCTACCCCGTGAATCAAGGGTGTACATGGTCACCCTCTGAGCGTTGGCTTCGCGAGAAACGGTCTTGAAGAGCTCGACCTCGGAATCTCCGAAGCGGTCGAAGTTGAGCTCGGCGTCGCGCCCGAACAGATCTTTGTAGAGGACATAGAACTCTTCCCCGGGCGTGTTCTGGATTCCGTCGCTGACGTGCAGAATCGCTTTCCGTCCGGGCAGGCCTGCCAGGCTTCGAAGCGTGTGCTGCAGCGCCCGCGCCGAGCGCCGCACATCCTCGCGCGCAGAGTCCGCATACGACTTCATCGCCATCTCCGCGCTGAGCGGCTCGTCATCCCGGTGGGCCCGGAGCATTTCCTCGATAGTGCCGCGGCGAAGGTTCTCCTCGATATTTCCGCTCGCAACCGACTTGCCAACCTTGTCGAGGGCTCGAAGGATGGACTCACGCTCTCGGGTGAAAGCCTGCACCACCTCGAGCTTGCGATTGTGAGTGACGACCATGACTTTGTCGCCCTGAAAGGCGCGCTCTTCCAGAAACTCGCGGAGCTCCTTGAGCACGCGCTTGCGGTTGCCGGGACTGATGTTGAAGTTGTCGATGTAAACGACCAGGCTCAGTTGTTGATCGGCGGGAACCGGCTTGCGCACCTCGCTCGCCCTCTCCTCGGTGCCGGCTTCGCCCTGCAAGATCCGGCTCAGACGGTCCTCGCGCTCGACAGTGAAGAAGTTCGTGATCTCCACCGGCCGCCCGTCTTCAGTGATCTCGAAGTCCTCCTTGGTCAGGCCGAAAACATGCCGTCCCTGGGAGTCCGTCACGAACACCTCGACATTGACGATATTGACGTCGATTCGCTCACCGAATACGGCGGGATTGACGTCCCCACTGTCCTGGGCCAGCGCGTGCGAGCCGATGCACAAAAATAGAGCCAACTGAAGAATCAGAGCACGTTTCATCGAATCTTCCCGCCTTTCTGCCCGAGACGAGCAGCAAATCTCATGCCGATCCACGGCTCGACGCTTGGCGCTAGCTTATCCGAGCCACACTATCGAGTCGAATTGGCACGGGCGTCTGCCGGGCCGATGAGCGAACTTCGAGACGAAGTAAGATTCGGCCCGTGGAAGTACTCGCCGAAGGGACGGCACGAACCTGCTGGTTTGGGCTCTTGCTCGTCCTCGCCTGCTCTCCGGCGCCCTTCGGCCAAGACCAGCTCGAGGCCGTCCCCTACCCCTCCGTGGACCATATGGAACCCGCGGTCGCCGGTCAGCTCGAAGCGGCACGGGACTGGCTGGAGCGAACGCTCGCTGGCTCGGAGCCAACTGCGCCGGCGCTGGCCCAGGCCTTCGGGGAGACCGGCCGGCTCTACCACGCCTACAACCTCCTCGAGGCAGCCGCCCCGTGCTATCGAAACGCTCGCGGCCTCGATGCCAGCGACTTCAGCTGGGCTTACCTGCTCGGGTTTCTATATCAAACCAAGGGTAATTTCGAGGCCGCCGCTCACGAGCTCGAAGCCGCGCGCGAGCTCGAGCCGAACGACATCCCAACGCGCCTTCGACTCGGCGAACTCCAGTTCGCTGCAGGACGCAACCGGGAGGCGGCCGAAGTCTTCGCCAACATCCTGAAGGAAAGTCCCGCGAGCGCGTCGGCTCACTATGGTCTCGGCCGGTTGGCGCTCCGAGCGGGTGACCTCGACGCCGCCCTCCGCCATCTCGAAGAAGCCCTTCGGCTGCAGCCCCGAGCCAGCCAGCTCCACTTGCTTCTCGCCACCGCCTATCGCCGTGCCGATCGACCCGAGCTCGCCGAGCATCACCTCGAGCTCCAAGGGCACCTCCCCGTCATCTCTGCCGACCCATTGGTCGAGAAGCTGGCCGAAAGGGCCCTGAGCTCCTCCTTTCTCGTGGCCCGCGGCAACCTGGCGCTCCACGAAGGGCAACTTCGCATCGCGGTCGAGAACTTTCGTCGAGCAGTGGAGCTGACTCCGGAAGACCCCGCGGTTCGAGAGCTCCTGGCCGGTACTCTGGTGCTGACCGGGGAGCTGGGAGCTGCGCGTGCCGAGCTGGACACCGCGATAAGACTCGACCCGGAGAGCCCTTCCGCCCATTTCGCGCTTGGCCGACTCCTGGCCCAATCCGGCAAAGACCAAGACGCCCTGGTCCACTACCGGAAGGCCGCGGCCTTGGACCCGCTCCACCCGGATGCAGGCTTCAACGCCGCCAGTACGCTGCTTCGGCTCAAACGTTTCGAGGAAGCCCTGGAGGCTTACACGCAAGTACTGCGAGCGCGCCCGCACGATCGCGAGGCTCGCTCGCGCCGAGTCTCCCTCCTGCTATTCCTCGACCGTGCAGCAGATGCGGTCGAGGACCTTCGGCGTCTCGTCGAGGAGGACCCGGACAACGAGGTTTTCCGAAAACAACTCGCCGCCGCCCTCGAGAGCTCCCTCTAGCCGAGGGGCCATTCCGGAACATCCTGCCGCCCTTTCTCGGTTGCTCTGCGACACCTCAAAAACTTCGCTGATCGTGTAGTATTTTGGGTGGGTCGTGCCGACCACACACCACCACCCGCTTCCCACATGCCACATGAAGAACGCTCAGCTACTGCTATTCGCGATTTTCTTGCTGGCGCCCGCATCGAGCCCGATCAGCGCGAATGACCAGGCAAGGGCAGAGTTTCAGGCAGTTTGCAGCAGCCTACGAAACGGTTATGAGCCCTATTACGGACGAGCGAGCCTCGAGCAGTTCAAGAGCCGGCTCGCGGCGCCTTCGTCGAGGTCCCGACCGGAGGCCAGTTTGCGTCAGCAACTCGCACGCGAATTGCTGGAGCAGGGCAATCCCACCGAGGCGATCAAAGTAATCAACGATGCCCTGAATCTGCTGAAAGGGCAGGGACCGAGCCTCGAGATTCGTGAGCGGCTGATCGCCACTCTCGCACTGGCCCACGTCCAGGCGGCCGAGGACGTAAATTGTCTGCAGCACCACACCGCCGCAAGCTGCCTACTGCCGATTTCGCGTGATGGGCTCCATCCCAAACCGGAGCACGCCAAGAGGGCCGCCGAGCTCTATCTCCAGCATCTCGAGCTCCAGCCGGACAACGTGATCAGCGCCTGGCTTCTCAATCTGATGCAAATGGTCTCCGGCGACCACCCCGACGGCGTTCCGCCTCGGTATCGCTTGCCCGAGGATGCTTTCGAGTCCGGTGGGCCGCTCGAGCCTTGGCCCGAGCGCGGCGTCGACCTCGGCATCAATGCCGTCGACCTCGCCGGCGGCGCGATCATGGACGACTTCGACGGCGACGGCTTGCTCGACTTGATCTCCTCGACCTCGGATCACTGTGACCACGTCAAGGCGTTCCGCAACGATGGACGCGGCGGCTTCGAAGACGTCAGCGAGCGCTGGGGTCTCGACTCACAGCTGGGAGGACTCAATCTGGTTCACGCCGACTTCGACAACGACGGGCGCCTTGACCTGCTGATCCTCCGTGGCGCGTGGCTCTTCGGCCACGGCCGCATCCGCAACTCTCTCCTGCGCAACGAGCCGGGGCCGAACGGCGTCCGATTCGTGGATGTGACCCACCGGGCGGGCCTGGCATCCCCGGCCCTGCCCACCCAGACCGCCGGGTGGGCGGACTACGACGGGGACGGCGACCTCGACCTGTACGTCGGCAGCGAGACGCTGCCGGATGACGATTTCTCCTCCTTGCTCTACCGCAACAACGGTGACGGCACCTTCTCGAATGTCACCCGGGTCGCCGGAGTCGCCAACATGCGTTACGCCAAGGCGGTGACGTGGGGAGACTACGACAACGACGGCGATCCCGATCTGTACGTTTCCAACATCGGCGCGAACCGCCTCTACCGCAACAACGGCGACGGAAGCTTCGATGACGTGGCAGCAGCTCTAGGCGTGACTCGTCCAGAGTTGCGCAGCTTCGCAAGCTGGTTTTTTGACTTCGACAACGACGCTGATCTCGACCTCTTCGTCGCCGACTACCAAGCGCAGGCCGCTACCGCGGTGGCGGCCATGTTTGGCCTGCCCGCCGGAAGCGATCACGCTCGCCTCTACCGCAACGACGGCGCTCGCTTCACCGAGGTGTCGAAAGAGATGCACCTTGACTTGCCGACTTTGCCCATGGGAGCCAACTACGGCGATCTCGACAACGACGGCTGGCTCGACATCTATCTGGGCACCGGCGACCCGGAGTTCGAGACCTTGCTCCCCAACAAGATGTATCGCAACGATGGCGGTCGCGCATTCCTGGATGTAACCAGCGTAGGCCGTTTCGGCCATCTCCAGAAAGGACATGGAGTGGCCTTTGGCGACCTCGACAACGACGGCGACCAGGATCTCTTTCACCAACTGGGGGGCTTCTACCCTGGCGATCAGTACGGCAACGCGCTTTTCGAGAACCCCGGCTCGAAAAACCGGTGGATAACCTTGCGCCTGGTCGGGAAGCGTGCCAATCGATTTGCAGCAGGCGCTCGCATCGAGATCCGAGTGATCGAGAACGAAAACCAGCGCTCGATCTACGCCACCGCGGGCAGCGGCGGGACGTTCGGCGGCTCCAGCTATCAGCAGGAGATCGGGCTGGGAGAAGCGACCGAGATAGCCGAGATCGTAATCTCGTGGCCCGGAAGTGGCACCGTACAGCGATTCACCAACGTGGCGCCCAATCGCGCCTATCGAGCGGTCGAAGGCTCCGCAGAGCTCGAAGTCATCGAGTTGCCTCTGATCGAATGGCCCTCCCGACGACCCATGGTCGGCCGGCACTAGCGATCCGGCACTGCAAATCTCCCGACGATGAAGCACGCCTGGAGTGGAGTCTGCACCTCGCTGCTGCTCGTGGCCGGATGCGAGAGTCCAGAACGCGAGTCGCCGGCCGTGGGCGAGTTCCGCGAAGCCGCAATCTTCGTGGAGCAAGCCGCCGAGACCGGTCTCGACTTCGTTCACTTCAACGGCATGACCGGAGAGCATTTCTTCAACGAAATGATGGGCGGCGGCGCGGCGTTGTTCGATTACGACAACGACGGAGACCTTGATCTCTACCTGGTTCAAGGCCATCTGCTCGGTTCCGACAAGACCCTGAAGGACGCCTCATTTCAGCCAGAGCATCCCCTGCCGCTGACCGATCGCCTCTATCGCAACGACCTCGCGCTCGATAGCGATGAAACGCCAGTGCTCAGATTCACCGACGTGACCGCCAGAAGCTCGATCGAGTCCTACGGCTACGGCATGGGGGTCGCGGCCGCAGACTACGACAACGACGGCTGGACCGACCTGTACGTCACCAATTACGGCGGCAATCAGCTGCTTCGCAACAACGGCGACGGCACCTTCAGCGACCTGACCGAAACCTCGCGGACCGACGATTCCCGCTGGTCGGTGCCCGCCGTGTTCTTTGACTATGACCGCGATTCCTGGCTGGATCTCTATGTTGGCAACTACGTCGAGTTCAGTCTGGCCAGCGCCAGAACTTGCCGCTCGGAGACCGGCAGCCAAGTCTATTGCAGCCCGCTGGCCTACCGCCCTCAGGCGGACCGACTCCTTCACAACCGCGGGGCCTCGGCAAGCGGCATGGTTAGATTCGAGGACGTCTCCCGCCTGATCGACCCGGAAACGGAGATCGGTGCGACCCTGGGAGTCGCCGCAGCAGACTTCAACACGGACAGTCTGCCGGACCTGTATGTCGCCAACGATGGCTTGCCCAATCACCTCTGGATCAATCAGGGACAGAAACGGGGAGAAACCACGTTTCGGAACGAAGCGGTCCTCGCCGGCGCGGCGGTCAACGAAAGAGGCGAAGCCGAGGCCAGCATGGGCCTCGACGTCGCCGACTTTGACGGCGACGGCGACGAGGATCTTCTGGTCACGCATCTGAGTCGTGAAACCAATACGGTGTACGTCAACAACGGAGAGGGTCTGTTCGAGGACGCCTCCTTCACGAGCGGCCTGGGAGAGGCGAGTTGGGAGTTCACCGGGTTCGGCACGTCCTGGATGGACTATGACAATGACGGCTGGCTCGACATCTTCGTCGCCAACGGCGCGGTGGTCGATCTCGAGCATCAGGTTCGGGTCGGCGATCCCTACCCGCTGCATCAGACCAATCAGTTGTTTCGCAATCTCGGCCAGGGTCGATTCGAGGAGGTCACCGATCACGCCGGAGCCGCGTTCGACCTTTCAGAGGTCAGCCGCGGCGCCGCTTTCGGTGACATCGACAACGACGGTGATATCGACATTGTCGTCGCGAACAACAACGGTCCGGTCCGGCTGCTGATCAACCAGATCGGGTCTGACGCGAGCTGGATCGGCCTGCGGCTCCTCGGCGGCGCGCGACCACGGGACATGCTCGGCGCCCGTGCCAAAATCTCGCCTTCTCGGAAACCACCCCTATGGCGTCGGGCCCGAAGTGAAGGAAGCTATGCGTCGGCAAGGGATCCGAGAATCCTGGCCGGGCTCGGCGGAGAGACGGAAGCCGAGAAGGTACAGATCTACTGGCCGGACGGCCGCATCTCGGTGCGGCATTCGCTGCCGGCCAATCGGCACTACATCCTCCGCCAGCGGGAGGACTCAGGGCACCGTGGTGCTAACGTCCGTCGAGGAGGTTGACGATGAAGCGACGAGATTCCGTCCGACGGCCCGGGTCCCGTATCTGCACAGCTGTCCTCCTGGGCGCTCTCTGCGCAGCGCTTCTCGCAACCGAGCCGAAAACCTTGCGGGCGGCGGATGAAAGCGCTCCCGCGACCGCGGCGAAGCCCGCGGTCTACGGCGTAGCACCTTGGTACGAGTTGATCGAGCCGTCCCGCCTCAAGTCGAATCCGCAGCAATTGCTGGGCAAGGCGTGGGGTTCCAACTTCGTCTATACCCGGTGTCGTGGCGTTTGGGGGACGTCAACGAGCCACATGAGGCAGCTCTAAGAGTAGCTGGGTGCCACCTCGGCTCGGCAGGAGACCCGGCTGGTGAGCTTCAGCCTCGATCCGGAGCACGACACTCCCGACACTCTGCGCCGTTTCGGCCAGAGACTCGGCGCCGATCCGCTTCACTGGTATTTCCTGACCGGTTCCGCAACCGACGTTCGAGAGCTGCTTGTGGACGGCTTCAACCTGCCGCTCGGAGACGACTGGGATTTCTCGGGTCCCGGGCAAGAGGCGATTCTGATCGATCGGCTCGGCGCACCGGCCCGAAGGATGTTCCTGATCGACCGGCTCGGCCGCATCCGTGGCTCGTACGACGCCGCCGAAGCCGACAGCTTCGGCAGACTGCGCAGCGATCTGACCTGGGTTCTCTCCGAGATCAAGCCTCTGCCGGTGCCCGAGACCATCATGACCCCGTCTTGGCTGGCGGATCGCCGGCGCGCGCAGCTAAGCGACGCGGCCGGCTACCGGGTGCTCCACGACTTCAGCTTGCAGAACCGGCTCGAGGAGACCGGCATCAGCTTCGTCAACCAGGTCACCGAGGACTCGGCGAAGCAGTACAAAACCAATCACTACGACCACGGCAACGGGGTCGCCGCCGCCGATGTCGATGCCGACGGCTTCATGGACCTCTACTTCACGTCGCAGATCGGCACCAACGAGCTATGGCGCAATCTCGGTGAGGGCCGATTCGAGAACATCACTGAGGTCGCCGGAGTCGGTCTCGCCAACCGAATCAGTGTCGCCGCGTCCTTCGGCGACGTCGACAACGACGGAGATCCCGACCTCTTCGTCACTTCGGTTCGAGGCGGCAATGCGCTGCTCGTCAACGACGGAGCGGGGCGGTTCAAGAACACCACCGAACAGGCCGGACTGGCATCGCGCTTCCATTCTTCGGGCAGCGTCTTCTTCGACTACGACCGAGACGGCCTACTCGACCTGTTCGTGACCAACGTCGGGCGTTACACGACAGATGAAGTGGGCCCGAGTGGTTATTACATCGGCTACCTCATTGCATTCGACGGCCACCTCAAGCCGGAGCGGGCCGAGCGCAGCATCCTTTACCGCAATCTCGGCGGCGGTCGCTTCGAGGACGTCTCGGAGCAAACCCGCCTGGTCGAGAAAGGCTGGAACGGCGATGCCGCGCCTCTGGATCTCAATCAGGACGGCTGGACTGATCTCTACATCACCGACATGCAGGGGCACGACGAGTACTACGAGAACGTCGGTGGGCAGCGGTTCACAGACAAGAGCCGAGAGGTGTTTCCGGCGACACCCTACGGCACCATGGGCATCCAGGTATTCGACTTCGATCGCGACGGCCGAATGGACGTCTACCTGACCGACATGCACACCGACATGGTGCGCAAGTTCGCCCCCGAAGAAGAGAAGAGCAAGCTTCCGCAAGACGAAATGCCGGCACTCCAGATTCTGGGAAGCGACGGCAACCACGTGCGCGGCAACGCCTTCTTTCGCAATATCGGGGATGGCCGCTTCGAAGAGATCTCCAATCGTATAAACGCGGAGAACTACTGGCCGTGGGGACTGAGCAGCGGCGACCTCAACGCCGACGGTTTCGAGGACGTCTTCATCGCCGCCAGCATGAATTACGGCTGGCGCTACGGCGTCAACTCGATCCTGCTCAACGAGGCGGGCGAGCGTTTTCGAGATAGTGAGTTCATTCTCGGCGCCGAGCCGCGAAGAGGCGGCATCAACGCCAAACCCTGGTTCGATCTCGACTGCTCCGAAGGCGATCGCGACCACTTCCTGTGCAAAGACCGCGAGGGGAAACACGAAGTCTGGGGGGCCCTCGGCAGCCGCTCCTCGCTGATCTTCGATCTCGAAGGCGACGGCGATCTCGATATCGTCACCAACGACTCTGGCTCCGAGCCCATGGTCCTCATGAGCGATCTCTCCGATCGCCATCCGATCCGATACCTCAAGGTGGCTCTGGTCGGCGGTCCTTCTAACCGGGACGGACTCGGCTCGACCGTGACCGTCCGAACCGGAGACACCAGCTACTCCAACGTGTACACCGGTAACTCCGGCTACCTCTCACACAGTCTGCTGCCGCTTTACTTCGGGCTCGGTGACGCCGACAAAGTCGACGCGATCGAGATCCTCTGGCCGTCCGGCGCGCGCCAGACCGTGCCCGGCCCCATCGCTTCGAATCAGCTCTTGACGATCACGGAAGAGCAGTCCAGGGAGCCTCAGCAACGATAGGCGCTTTCGCGACACCGCGCTCCGCTCAAGTAACATTCACAACATGTCTTGGTGGGACGGCAGGCCCATGAGGTGGGTTTCGGTTGTTGCTCTCGGCTGTCTCGTGCTGATCGCCAGCTTCGAGCCTCAGGCCGAGTCCAGTGCCGCCCGGAACGAAGCGGCTCAGAAAGCCGGTTCCAGCGGCATGCCCGGCATCTCGGCTACCTCGGGTGCGGCGGCGGGATACGTCGAGGACAAGATCTGTGCGACCTGCCACCGCGAACTGTTCGAAAGCTACAAGAGCGTTGGCATGTCGCGGGCCTTTTACCGGCCGCGAGTCGACCGCATGATCGAAGACTTCGACAACAACCGCCTCTTTCACGAACCCTCGCAGCGTCACTACGAGATGACCTACGAGGACGGCCGGCTGGTCTTCAAGCGCTATCAGCTCGATGGCGAAGGCCGGCAGATCCATGTCCTCGAACAAGAGATCGACTGGATTCTGGGCTCGGGATCGCGGGCTCGCAGCTACGTCTACCGGACCGATGCCGGAGAGCTCTTCCTGGCCCCGATCTCCTGGTACAGCCAACCGGGTAGCTGGCAGATGGCGCCCGGTTACGATAAACCCGACCACAAGGGCTTCTCGCGGGCGGTTTCTCGCGACTGCATGTTCTGCCACAACTCCTTCCCCGACGTCCCCGAGGCCAGCGACCTGCACGGCGAGCCGCCGCTCTTTCCGGCCGAGCTCCCCGAAGGCCTCGGCTGCCAGCGCTGTCACGGCCCGGGAGCGGAACACACCGAACTGGCCTTCGACGTCGCACCGGTCGAGGCCGTGGCCGCCGCCATCCTCAACCCGGCGCGGCTCGAGCCCAAGCTGCGCGACGACGTCTGCATGCAGTGTCACTTGCAGGCCTCGGTGGCGATCAGTCCGATTCGCAGGTTCGATCGGCCCGACTATTCGTTTCGCCCCGGTGAATCGCTGTCCGACTACCTGGTGCATCTCGATCCGGTGGAAGAGCGGCCGGCTTCAAGACGATTCGAGATCAACCATCACCCCTACCGCTTGCGCCAGAGCCGCTGCTATGTCGAGAGCAAAGGGAAGCTGAGCTGTCTCAACTGCCACGACCCGCATCGCAAGGTCCCGCCCGAAGAGGCACAGGCTCACTATCGCGCCGCGTGCCTGGAATGCCATGAGATCGACGCTTGTGGCCTCGAGCCGAAAAACGCGCACGGCGAGGATCCGTCCAACTGCATCACCTGTCACATGCAACCGCGACGGACCCAGGACGTGGTGCACGCCGTCATGACCGATCACCTGATCCGCCGGAAGCCCGACTCCGAACAGAACCGCCTGCGCCCGATCCCGGAGACCAACCCCAACCTGCGCGAGGTGCAACTGCTGGAGCCCCGCAGCGGCCTGAGCACGCGCGAGGAGAAGATCTACCAGGCGGTAGCCATGGTGCGCGCGGGCAGCGATTCCGGGGTCGATCGGCTGAGCGAGGCCCTCGAGGCAGCCAGGTCCAAGGACCTGATCCCACACCTCGATCTGGTTACCGGCCTGCTTCGGCAGGGGCGATTTCAGGATGGTGTCAGGACCCTCACTAAACTGCTCGAGACCGCACCCGACAACGCGACGGTCCACCTGCACCTGGGCGTGGCGCTCTCCCGGCTGGGCAAGGGAGATCGGGCTCTGCGCCACTTCGAGCGCGGGCTCGAGATCGCCCCCGAACGCGCGGAGGTGCGCTACAACCTCGGAAAACACCTGGCGGTGGCGGGCCAGAGCGAAGCGGCCGTCGCCCACTTGCAAGCGGCCATTCAGCTTCGCCCCAATCTGGCGGCCGCCTGGTTCGATCTCGGCACCCTCTACGCCAATCTGGGACAAATCGGCAAAGCCGCCGAGCATTTCCGCCGGACGCTCGTCCTGGACCCCGGGCACGAAAAGGCGTCGAGCTATCTCGACCGGGTCCTCGCTCTGAGCCAGGCTCGAGGCCAGCACGCCACTCCAGGCTCTTGAGCGGCCGATTCAGCGGATCCGAGCGGGATGGCCCTGCCGGTAGCGCTCGAGGTTGTGTCTGAGCCGGGCTGTCAACGCCGAATCCTGCTGTCTTTCGGCTTCGGCCAGGAGATTGATCTGCCAATCGATAGCCTCCTCGAAGCGCTCCAGCTCGGCCAGCGCCATGGCCACGGTCTCGCCGTGTTCGAGTGATCCCGAGCCCTTATACAGCTCGAGCGCGATCTGGAGTGCGCGCAT
>JAAENP010000521.1 GCA_024224155.1 bacterium | reverse complement strand
TGACAAGAACGCCTTCTCGATCATCCGGGAGCACCAGCAGGTGCCCTTCCGCCCGCTCGACGCGATGCGCGAGGTCGGCACCACGGAGACGGGGACCGTCTCGGAGCAGAACATCGAGATCGAGGTCGAGTCCGAGGACGGGAAGCTCGTGCGCCTGCCCCTGCGCCGCATCCGCCTGGGGCTGAAGGAGCCGACGCGCGACGGGGAGACGGTGATCCACATCCTGACCGACCTGCCCGAGGAGGTCGCCGACGCCGTCACCGTGGCCGAACTCTACCGCGAGCGCTGGACGATCGAGACCGCGTTCCAGAGGCTCGAGAAGGATCTGAACTCGGAGATCAACACGCTGGCCTACCCCAAGGCGGCGCTGTTCGGCTTCTGCACCGCCTTGGTGGCCTACAACACCCTGGCCGTGGTCCGCGCGGCGCTGGGCGCGGTCCACGGCACAGAGAAGATGGACCGTGAGTTCTCCCCGTACGACCTGGCCACGGAGATCGCCGCCACGTACCAGGGCATGATGATCGCGATACCGCCGGAGGAATGGTCCATCTTTCGTGCCTTGAGCGTCGCCCAAATGGGGGAGCTGCTGCGGCAGATGGCCACCAAGGTCCGGCTGTCCGCCTTTCGAAAGCGGCCTCGCGGCCCCAAGAAACCAGTGCCGAAGCGGCGCTACGACCCCAAACATCCCCATGTTTCCACAGCCAAGCTGCTCGCAGGGCAAGCGCTTTGAACGAATTTTATGAAATTCTTTAAGGACTTTGCAGAAGAACTAAAAATCACGTTCACAGGGCTGCTGTAAAGGCCTGCAATCATCAAACCACATATCAGTGTTATCAAACT
>JAAENP010000520.1 GCA_024224155.1 bacterium | reverse complement strand
TGCTCCCCGTTTGTAGCCCGGAAGCACCGGCTACCGATGCTCAATGCGGTCCATGTCCCAGCGGGCGTCGACGATGCCGCGGTTCGTCGGGAGTTGCTGAACGGCTACAACATCGAGATCGGCGGCGGACTCGGAGAGCTGGCCGGGCGGATCTGGCGGATCGGCCTCATGGGCGAGTCATGCCGCCGCACTTCGGTCCTGTCGCTGCTTTCGAGCCTCGAGGAGATCCTGCACCGGAGCGACTCCTCGCGTGAAGTCGGTCGCGGGCTGGCCGCCGCCTTCGAAGCCTACTCCTAGGACAAAGTGATCTCGAGGTTGCGCCCTTTCGGCTCGACCGAAAGAATCGACACATCCGCACTCGCCAGGTCCGCGACCACGTGCAGCGAGCTGCCGCCATCCACCCGATGCAAGCCCGTCCTCAGCCTGAGAACGTGACGGTTGCCGATCGCGATCGCGTTCGGTGAATACGCAGTCTCGACTCCCTGGATCTTGATCACCACACGCGGAGCGCCTCCGCGGATGCGCACGGTCTCGACGCTGGCCTTCGAAAACTCGGTGTCCGAACGCACGGTTATGACCGTCGACTCGCCCACTTCGCGCCAGGTGATTCGCTCGACACGGCGCACCCCGCCTTCGTCCTGCAGTGGATCGAGTGCCGCCGGTCGTGGCTCGGGCCTGGAAGTGGCCGGCCGATCACCGGCCGCGGGAACACCCTCAACAACAGCCTCGGACGTCGGCAGCTCAACGGCACCTTCAACGGAGTCGACCGCAGCGCTCCCCTCGGAAGCGCTCGACTTGGCCTCGCCGGAGTCGTCGGCAGACGGAGCGACCGCCGGCACCGGCATGGCCTCGCCCGCGCGCACCATCTCCGACATTTCTGGGTCGTCGGCGCCTCCGCCCATGCCCAGGAAACCGCGAATCGTGTCGCCGAAATAGAATGCTCCCGCGCCAAGCAGTAGAAACGTGACCACAATAGCCGCTATCCGCCCGCCCGTGTTCCTCTCGGACCTGACGCTGGCCGATCCGGCATAGGTCACCGAGCTGGCCTCTTCGTCTGCCGGCGGATCGTACTGATGAACGCCCGACAGCTCCTCCGCAACCTGCGCGATCTCGCTGGGAAATCCTCCCGAGCCGTCGAGGTCCGTCTGCAGCGGTTCGGCGGTCCCCTCCCGGGAGACCTCGGCTAGATCTTCCTCGAGCGGAGCTTCGATCGGCGCGGTCGAATCGGCACCGTCGAGATCCTCGACGGCCTCGAGTGCCGCCTCGCCTTCCGCAATGCCTTCGGCGATCGACGGCAACTCGACCTGTTCCTGCAGTGGCCCCGGTTCCCCTACCTCCTGCTCGGCCGGTTCTCCGAGCACGAAGCCTTCGAGGTCTGCCGGCGGACTCTCCGGTCGCTCGGGTTCGGCTGCACCCGGTTCGTCCGCGCCGGCCTGGGCCTCGTCGGCCAGATCCGCTACCAGCCCGGACGGAATCGCGATGGTCTCCAGGCCGATCGGCTCCTCGAGACCGAACCCGATCTCGGGCGGGCCGTCATCCGTGTCGTCGAGCGCCTCTGGTCCGAGATCGCTCGGCTCGACTTCGTCGGGTGAAACGCTCTCGAATTCGAGCGGCGCTTCAGGTAGATCCTCGACTTGGGTCGCGAACAGGGCGTCGGCCTCGCTTGCTTGCAGCGTCTCGGCGGTGAGCCGCGGACCCGCCGACAGCTCATCCTGAGCCGCCGACTCCAACGCTTCCGCGTCTCCCCCCGCGTCGGGCGCGGGCATGGCCTCGAGGTCTGCAGCCGGCCCTCCGACTTCGAATAGCTTGCCACCATCGCGGACGTAGTTGCCCACCAGCCGGGAAATCAGCCGCTGGCTCGGCGCGTCGACGTCGTGAAAGCGGATAGCGGTTCCGGCGGCGCCGTCGGCTGCCTCCGCGGAGCCCAACCAGGCGACTTCACCCGAACCCTGTATCAGGCGGAAGTCGTCCTTGAGGCGCACCTCGAAATCGACCCGATCACCGACCGAGAACGCATTGCTCTCGGAGACATCCGCATTGCGGATGAAGATGCCTTCCTCCGAAATCATCGGCGAGTAGGCATCGATAAAGTCCCGAAAGCTCGGGAACTCAATTACCAGCAGGGCCGCAGAGCTACCCGGCGGGAACACTTGATTTCCTTCGTCCATTTGGCTACAACCTCGTGAGTCTTCGGCCGGCAGACGCCGACCTGATCCTCGGGCATTATACGGTCCTGTCAACTCGGATGTCCGGTGGTCCCGGTTCGGGAAGCCTGTCGGGCTCGATCTCGATCCCCGGCCCCTCGCCGAGCGACGGCAAGGCACCCGAGCCGGGTGTAGAATGCCCGCCCACACGAGGCCCTATCGGTGCGAATCTCAGAGATCATTCGTTACGCACGCGGCGAGGAACCGGCTGACCTTCTCTTCCGCAACGCTCGCCTCGTCAACGTATTGAGCGGCGAGATTCTCGAAACCAGCGTCGCCACGGCGCGATCACGGATCGTCGGGATCGGCGACGACTACGAGGCCAAGGACGTAGTGGACCTCGGCGGCGCGTATCTCGCGCCGGGCCTGATCGATGCCCACGTCCACATCGAAAGCAGCTTGGTGCCTCCGGCCGAGTACGCGGGCGCGGTCGTGCCGACCGGAACCACCACGGTCGTTACCGACCCCCATGAAATCGCAAACGTGCTCGGCCTAGACGGAATCCGTTTCATGTTCGAAAACGCCAAGCGCGGCCCACTCAGCATGTACGTGATGGCCTCCTCGTGCGTTCCGGCCACCGACATGGAGACCAACGGTGCCAACCTGCGCAGCTACGACCTGGCTTCGTTCAAGGCCGACCCCTGGGTCCTGGGCCTGGCCGAGGTGATGAACTTCCCCGGCGTCGTCATGGGCGATCCCGAAGTGATGGACAAGCTCGCCGGCTTCTCCGAGATGGTGATTGACGGCCACTGTCCGGGCTTGACGGGCAAAGAGCTCGCTGCCTATGTCGCCGCGGGATGTCAGTCCGACCACGAGTGCACCACGGTCGAGGAGGCTCGGGAGAAACTTCGATTGGGCTTGACGATCTTCATCCGAGAGGCCACGAACGCCCAAAACCTGAAGACTCTGCTGCCCTTGGTTACCGAGGCCAACCACCATCGGATCTGCTTCTGCACCGACGACCGCCAGCCCGCCGATCTGCTCGATCAGGGTCACATCGACTTCATGGTGCGCACGGCGGTCGAAGAGGGGATCGACCCGATCGCCGCGCTCCGAATGGCAACCTGGAACACGGCCGAGTACTTTCGGCTCCACGACCGCGGAGCAATCACCCCCGGCCGGCGCGCGGACTTCATCATTTTCGATGATCTCCAGGCCCCCCGTGCAATGGCGGTGTATCGAGGCGGAAGACTCGTGGCGCGAAACGGCGAAATGGTCGAGCCGGTCTCCTCCGACCCCGAATACCCGCTGCGCAGCACGATGAACGTCAATTGGGACAGGGTGGAGTTCGCCGTGCGGGCCCAGGGCGAGACCGCCCGGGTAATCGGCATCGTCCCGAACCAACTGGTCACCGAGTCGCTGGCCGAGAAACTCTCGATTCACGGAGGTTTCGCGCTCTCAGACCCCGGCCGCGACCTGCTCAAGATCGCGGTCATCGAGAGGCACCGATCCACGGGCTCGGTTGGCAAGGGCTTTGTGAAGGGAATGGGGCTTCGCGAAGGCGCGCTGGCGTCTTCGGTGGCACACGACCATCACAACATCGTGGTCGTCGGCGCGGACGACGGCTCGATGTGGTCCGCGGCCCGGCGAGTGGCGGAGCTCGGAGGCGGGATGGTCGTCGCCAACGGACAAAACATCCTCGCAGAAGTGCCTCTGCCCTACGCCGGACTGATGAGCGACCGACCGATCAGAGAGGTGAGAAGCCAACTCGACGAGGCGATCGGAGCGGCACACGACCTGGGATCCGAATTGCACGATCCATTCATGGCCATGAGTTTCTCGGCGCTCGAGGTGATTCCGCACCTGAAGTTGACCGATCAAGGCCTGGTCGACGTCGACGAGTTCAAGCTCGTGCCGCTCTGGGTGTGAGCCGCGGTCGATTCCGCGCGGAGGTGTGACCGCGCGCGGGGGTTTTTCGCAAAGCCCTTGTGGAATAGAGTGGCGACAGCATGAGGCCCATCGGCATTCTGGGCTTCGGCGCCTACGCGCCGAGCCGCGTGATGACCAATGAAGACTGGTCAGCCTATGTCGACACCTCCGACGAGTGGATCACCTCGCGCACCGGCATCAAGACCCGGAGAATCGCCGCGCCCGAGGAGACCACCGCCGACATGGCCGAGCAGGCGGCACTGGCCGCTCTCGCCGATGCGGGCGTCGCACCCGCCGAGATCGATGAGCTCATCGTCGCCACCGACACGCCCGAGGTCTACACGCCCGATACCGCGGCCTTTCTGCAGCACCGCCTGGGCCTCGAGGAGATCCCGGCCTACGATCTCGGAGGCAGTGGTTGTGCTGGTTTCGTCCTCGCCCTCGACCTGGCACGGAGCCGGATCACGACCGAGAACGGTACCGTCCTGGTCATCGGTGTCGAGCTGATCAGCAAGTTGATGGACTGGAGCGACCGCAGTACCTGCGTGCTGTTCGGAGACGGCGCCGGCGCGGCGGTGGTCGGCGCTCGCGAAGGGGCCGCGGAGATCCTCGCCTGTGTCGCAGGAACCGACGGCTCCCGGACCGATATCCTGCAACGGGAGGCCGGGGGCACCAAGAAACCTTTCTCCAGGGAGTTGGCCGAGTCCGGCGAGTTTCTCAAGGTCGATTTCAACGGTCGCGAAGTGTTCAAGGAAGCGGTGCGTCGCATGTCCACCTCCGCGCGAAGGGTCCTGGAAAAGGCCGGTCGGGAGCTCTCCGACGTAGACCTGGTCATCCCACACCAGGCCAATCAGCGAATCATCCAGGCAGTCGGCAAGGCCCTCAAGCTAGAGGCCGGCAAGGTGTTCTCCAATGTCGAGAGGTTCGGAAACACCGGCTCAGCGTCCGTCCCGCTCGCGCTGGTGGAAGCACGAGAGTGCGGAAGCCTCCACAGCGGCGATCTCGTGCTCATGACAGCTTTCGGAGCAGGATTTCATTGGGCCTCCGCCCTGATTCGATTCTGACCACCGAAGCGGGATCAAACACTGTCCCCCGTGCGACCTCCTCCGAGGCCTAGCGTGCATCCCCTGCTGAAACGACAGCTCAAAAAGTCGCTCGGGACACTCGATGAGCTCTCCCCCGAGCTCGAAGCCCTCCTGGAAGCCGTCAGCCAAACCTACGAGCAGGCCGATCTCGACCATGAGCTTCTCGAAAGAGCGCTCGAGATGACTTCGGAGGAACTGCTTGTCGCCAACGACGAGCTCCGAGCCCGGCACGCCGCGCTCGAGGCCGAGGTACACAGCCGCACGGCCGAGCTCGCCGACGCCAGCACCGAACTGCGAGTTGAAGTCGCAGAGAGAGCCGCCATCGAACAGGCGCTGCGGGAGAGCGATCAGCGCTACCGGGCGCTCGCAGAGCACTCGCCGACGGGCATTTTCCACTCCGACCCCCAGGGCAAAACCCTCTACGTCAACAAGGCCTGGAGCGACATCACCGGGCTGTCTCTGGAACAAGCCCTGGAGGACGGCTGGCGCGACGCGATTCATCCCGCGGATCGGGACTTCAAGGTCGCGGAGTGGAACGACGCCATAAAGAGGCAGCGCCCGCTCAGGGGGCGCGGGTACCGCGTGCTCAGACCCGACGGCAGCATTGTCTGGGTCGAAGGTTTCGCTGCGCCATTGCTCAACGATACCGGTGAGATTCTCGGTTACGTCGGATCGATCTACGACATCACATCGCAGAAGGAGTCCGAGGAGATCATCCGCGAGTCCGAAGAGAAGTACCGAACTCTCTTCGAGCAATCTCACGACGTCATCTACATCAGCACGGTTGACGGACGATTCATCGACATCAATCCGGCGGGCGTCGAGCTGTTCGGCTTCAAGTCGAGAGAACACCTACTCAACGCCGACCTCGGCCGCGATCTCTACGTCGATCCAGAGGAACGCAGACAACTGGTGCGACGGTTGATGGAAGAGGGGTCGGTTCATGCCGTCGAGCTGCACCTGAAGGCCCAGGACGACAGGCCGCTCACCGTCCTGGCATCGATCAACACCGTGCGGGATGCCAAGGGTGACGCTACCGCCTTTCGCGGCATCTTGCACGACATCACCGCAACCAAGCAGCTCGAGCGCGAGCTGAGGCAGAGCCAGAAAATGGAAGCGATCGGCCGGTTGGCGGGCGGGGTCGCGCACGATTTCAACAATCTGCTTACCGCGGTCATCGGGTACGCCGACCTGATCAGCATGACCCTGCCGGCGAGCTCTTCGCTGACCCGTCATGCCGAGGAGATCAAGGCCGTCTCGAAGCGCGGCGCGGCTCTCACCAACCAACTCCTCTCCTTCAGCCGGAGAAGAGCCTTAGCGCCAACGATCGTGTCCGTGAACCAAAGCGTCGCCGACATGAACGAGCTGCTCAGCCGGCTCATAGCCACAGACGTGGAGCTTGTCACGGAGCTCGAGGCGGAAGACGACTTCATCCGCGCCGATCCGACTCAGCTCGAGCAGATCATCATCAATCTGGTGATCAACGCTCGCGACGCGATGCCCGAGGGCGGCATCCTTCGCATCAGCACACGCAGCCTCGACTCGGAAAGGGTCCTCAACACCCGCCACGCGCTGTCGGGAAAGGGACCCTGGATCCGGCTTGCGGTCAGCGACACCGGAACTGGAATACCTGAGGAGATCCAAGATCAGATTTTCGAGCCGTTTTTCAGCACCAAGGACGACTCCAAGGGCACCGGACTCGGACTGTCCACCGTCTACGGAGCAGTTCAACAGAACGGCGGCTCGGTCTACTTCTCGAGCCAGCCCGGGTTGGGCACGACCTTCGAGATCTTCTTGCCCACCGTCGATGACCGGCCCGAAGTCATCGATGACGAGACCACTCCGATGGCCGACCTGCACGGCTCGGAAACCGTGCTCGTTGCCGAGGACGAACCGGCGGTTCGTTCGCTGCTCACCAACCTGCTGCTTCAACAGGGTTATCACGTGCTTGCGGCCGAGAACGGCGAGGAGGCGCTCGAGATAGCCCGGTCCTTCGACGGCACCATTGACCTCCTGATCTCGGACATCGTCATGCCCAAGCTCAACGGAATCGACCTGGCCCGTACGTTGCGCAAGGAACTGCCGCACGTCCGCATCGGGCTTCTCACCGGCTATTCCCAGAGCGAGACCGTCCTCGACTCGGTGTGTGATTTCTACCTGATCAAGCCGTTTGCCCCGAAGGTGCTGGCGCTGCGAGCCCGGCAGATTCTCGACCGCGCTCCCTCGCATTCCTGAGGGGACCCAGGCTCTCGAACGGCGCCTAGCGGAACCTCTCGGCAAGCTCGTCCAGGCGAGCCTGGAGCTCGGCGGCGCCGAGCCAGGTGCCGCGCACCATCGTTCCGGCACTCCGCTTGAGCCTGGAGATCTTCTTGAGCGGGTTCGCGTCGATCAGCAGCAGATCGGCCTGCTTACCGGTCTCGACCGAACCCGAGACATCCTCGAGACCCAGGAAGACCGCCGGGCTGTAGGTCGCGGCGCGAATCACTTCCCGCGGTGACAGTCCGGCCCGCACCAACAGCGCCATCTCGTCGTGAATCGAAAAGCCCAGCAGAACCAGGTCGGGGCCGCCGCCGTCGGTACCCACCAGAAGGCGATCCGTCGCCGCCAGCCGCTTCATCTCGCCCACGGCCGCGACATGAGAATCCAGAACCTTCTGAAAAACCGAAAGAGGGGCACCGGTGCCTCGGTTCGGATTGTCGTTCTCCCAGGCGCTCCTCAGTGAGGCCGGGAAGTAGCTCAGCAGCGGCGATGCGAGCTGCTGGGCGAACGTCTCATCATTGGCCGTCTTGGTGAACACGTCCTGGACCACCACCGTGGTGGCAAGCCAGGTCTCGCTCTCCGCCAGCGCCGCGACGTTGTCCGCGACTGCCGCGATCGCCACGTCGATCTCTGCGATCGATTGCGGGTCCTCGACCCAGAGCAGCTCTTCGACGTGGGCGAGCATTCGCGTGCCTTGATCGAGAGTCTCCGAGAACTCGATCCCGGGGCGTGCCGCGTGGCCGACGACGGGCACACCCAACTCGCGAGCGACCTCGTGAACCCTCCGATAGGTGGCCCGATCGATCGGTGTGTGGACCTTGATGGCTTCGTAGCCGGTGTCGACGTAACTGCGTACAGCGCTCTCGGCGCCCGCCGTTCCAGAGACCCGATCGTCCCGGATCGCTGGACTTGCGAAGAACAGGCGCGGCCCCAGCACTGCTCCACGCTCGAGCTGGCGCCGCCATGCAAACAACGAGTCGAAGCCCCACATCTCGTAAATCGAAGTCACGCCGTTGGCCAGCAGCAGCGTGTAAGCGTCTTCGACGGTCATGTTCTCGGGCAGGGTCTCCAGAAAACTCAAATGGACGTGCATGTCCGCGAGCCCGGGCAGAAGGTACTTCTTGCGACCGTCGATAACCGTGGCCCCCTCGGGTATCTCCACCTTCTTGGACTTTCCGACCGTGACGATCCGGCCGTCCTCGACAACGACGGTCTGCTTGCGCCGGAGCTTTTTCTGACCCGGGCGTGTCCCCACAACGTTGACTTTCTCGAAGACGATCGTGGCGGCCGGCTGCGGCGCTGCTGCCGGGGTTTCGGATCCCGGTGCGGCCTCCAGCCGGGCGCCGAGCGCCAGCGCCAGCAGGGTCCAGATGAGGGTCTGTCGTCCAGCCATGGCCTTGATACGGGGAACGGGGGGAAAGGATGCACCGGCAAGGGTATCTCCTCTACTACCTTCACGGGTAGCAGAATCAGCCGCCCCCGGGCGCGGGGCAGAGTAAACTAGCTGTCCCTACAATTGGGGACTGCACAGAAGGAGACCCGGGCGAGGCTCATGGCCCCGCCCGCCAGACGCAGGGATGGAGCTGCCAGCGGGCCAGACCTGCCCGATCAGAACGGGAGGATCATTCATGAATCACGTTTTCCGCAGATGCCTCTTGCCGGTGCTGCTCGTTGTCGTGGTCGCGATCACGGCCGCCGGGCCCGCATGGGCGGGCAAGGCCACCATAATCCGCGACGACTTCGGAGTGCCGCACGTCTTCGGCAACACCCTCAAGGCGACCTGGCGCGCGGTCGGCTATGCCACCGCCCAGGATCGGCTCTGGCAGATGGAGCTTCATCGCAGAACGGCCACCGGCACCCTGGCCGAGATCCAAGGGCCGGCAGCCCTCGCCGGCGACGTCCAGGCGCGCGCTCTCTTCGGTCCCAGGGAGTTCCGACGGGCCGAGTTTCTCGCGGCTTCGAAGGGGACCAAGAAGATCCTGCGCGCCTATGCCGCTGGGGTTAACCAATGGATCGCGGAGGCGAGCGCCACCGGCCAGCTTCCGCCGGAGTTCCAGGCGACCGGCCTCGTGCCGCGTCCCTGGACGACCGACGACTCGGTGGCCTGGGGCATGGCACTGCTGTTCAACTTTGGCGTCGCCGGCGAGAATGAGCCCAACTTTCTGGCCAATCTCGCCGAGCTCTTGGCGATCAACGGCACCTCCGCCGGTCCGGCGATCTTCTTCGATTCGCATTGGGTCTTCGACCCGACCTCTCCGACGACGATTCCGGGCGCCGCGGCGATCGCCAAGGTCTCCTCATCGTCGGCGGGGGCACCCTTGCCGGCCCTTCCGGACTTCGATGTCCAGCGAGCGGCACGAGCCTGGAAACGATCTTGGAGTGGCTGGGAACGCAATCTTGAGAAGATCGGGCTTCGGAGAGGCCCGGCCTCGAACGCCATCGCCATCGGCTCGAAGCTGTCGGCGACCGGCTATCCATTGCTTCTGGGCGGACCACAGCAGGGCTACTCGGTTCCGCAGATCAACCATGAAATCGGCATCCATGGTGGCGGCTACAACGCCAACGGCGCCTCGGTAGCCGGCCTGCCCGGAGTCACCATCGGCGTCAATCGGGGCCTCGCCTGGACACTGACCACCGGCGGCACCGACAACAACGACGTCGTTCTCGAAACGCTCAATCCGGCCGATCCGACCCAGTATCTGTACCAGGGGACCATCCGGCCGCTCGACTGCCGCTCGGAGACCTTCAACGTCGCTGGTGGCAGCCCCGTGCCACAGGTGCTCTGCCGCACCGTGAACGGCCCTGTCCTACAGGTGCTGGAGGGCCGATTCGCGTTCACGCTCAAGAGCGCCAGCCGTGGCTTCGAGATGGACAGCATCGAAACGCTCCTGGGAGTGAACCGGTCGCGCAACATCAAGAAGGCCGAAAAATACCTCGCAATGGCAGGCCACAATTTCAACTTCCTCGCCGCCGACACCAAAGGCAACATCGGCTACTACCACCTCGGCAAGATCCCGATTCGCGCTCCGGGCGACAGCCCGTTCTTTCCGCACATTGGCGACGGTCAGGCCGACTGGCAGGGCTTCATTCCGTTTGCGGCGTTGCCGCAGGCGACGAACCCGGCGCAGGGCTACTTCGTCAACTGGAACAACAAGCCGACGGTTGCCTGGTTCAACTCCACCGGCGGGTTCTGGCAGTGGGGTCCGGTGGCCCGGGTACAAACGCTGATCAACGTAATGGAGACGGTTCCCGCGGGCGCCGCGACGGTCGGCCTGCTCGAGGACGCCAACCTGATCGGCGGCTGGACGCTGGATACGCCGTTGGGATTGGGGTCGAGCCGGCCCACCGTACCGGTCTCGACCATGCTGCCGGTTGTGCTCGGCTTGGTCGACGCTTCGGCCGACGACCGGCTGACTGAAGTCCTCGGCATTCTGGGCTCCTGGGACAGGTTGAAGCTCGATCTCGCCCCGCGCGACGGCTTCTACGACAGCCCGGCGGTGGCGATCTTCAACAACTGGTGGGAGACGTTCATCAACAGCGTGTTCGCCGATGAGCTCGGCGGAGCGCTGGACAGAAACGTGGCGGCGAATATGGCGGCGCGGCTCCTGATCCCCGGTCTCGAGCCGCTCAACTACCCCGGCTACCTCGGCGGTGAGACGCCGAGCGGCGCTGTCACCGGCGCTTTGGTGGCAGCCATGGACGCCTTGACGGCCGAGTACGGCTCGGCCGATACGTCCACCTGGCTGGCCGAGGCAACCATGCAGAGCTGGAGCCAGATCGGTGCCGCACCGGTCCCCGACACGCCCCATATGAACCGGGGCACCTACAACCAGATCACGCGCTTGAAGAAGGGCGACATCTTCGCTGAGAACGTCATCGCTCCCGGGCAGAGCGGCAATCCCCTCGCCCCGGACGGCACACTCAACCCGCACTTCGCCGACCAGCTCGGCCTCTACGCGACCTGGCAGTACAAGGATATGTACCTGAACAAGAGCGCGCTCAAGGGGCACAGAGAGTCTAGAACGGTGATCAGGACCGCAAGTAACAGCAAGAAGAAATCCAAGAAGGACGACAAGTAGCCGTGTCTGAAATCCAACGGAGGATAGTAATGACGAAACACACTTGCCTCTTGGCGACGCTGGCAGCGATCGCGCTGCTTGCAATCGGCCCGGCGTCGGCCAAGGACTTTCAGAAGGGTGATCTCAGCGGGAGCTGGGACACGACGATCTCCTGGGGCGCCCAGTACCGGCTCGATGATCCTGACCTCGCGATCGTCGGTCTGCCCGAGGGCGGCACGGCCTTTTCGGTCAACGGCGACAGCGGCAACCTCAACTACGACAAGGGCATAGTCAGCAATGTGCTCAAGCTCACCACCGAGCTCGAGCTCGGCTACAAGAACGTCGGCACGTTCGTCCGGTTCCGCGGCTTCTATGACGAAGAAAACGAAGACGGCGATCGTGAGCGTACGCCTTTGAGCCAGCCGGCCAAGGACCGGATCGGCAGCCGGGCCGACCTTCTCGACGCCTTCGTCTGGGGCAAATTCGACCTCGGCGGCCGACCCGCTGAGATTCGCCTGGGCGAGCAAGTCCTGAGCTGGGGTGAGAGCACGTTCATCCAGGGTGGCATCAACACGATCAATCCGGTGGACGTCAGCGCCATCCGGGTGCCGGGAGCGGAGCTGCGCGAGGCGCTCACACCCGAAGGCATGGTCACCTTCTCGGTCGGAACTTCCGAGAACACTTCGCTCGAGCTGCTCTGGCTCTACGACTGGGGCCGGACCAAGATCGATCCGCCGGGAAGCTACTGGAGCACCAGCGACTTCGCCGGCAACGGTGGTGGCCACGTGTTTCTCGGCTTCGGCGATTCGCCCGACGACTTTACCTTTCCGTTCAGCGACCGCCCGTTCCTCGGGGTGCCGCGCGCGCCCAGCGTATTCGCCGACGACAGCGGCCAGTACGGGGCGGCGTTCCGAGTCTTCGCTCCCAATCTGAACGGAACCGAGTTCGGTTTCTATTACCTCAACTTCCACAGCCGGCTGCCGACCATCAACGGCACCACCGGCACCCTCGCCGGCGCGCTCGCTGGTTCGGGCATGGCCAACGCCGGCACTGCGGCATTGACCGCCCTGACCGGAGGCGCGGGTCGTGACCAGGCCATCGCGACCGGAGCCCAGGTTGGAATCCTGGCAGGCCTTTCGGCTACCGAGGCTTTCGTGGTTTCGACCGCCGCCGTCGACACGGCCCTGGCCGGCGGCAACCCGGCCGCGACCATCACCGCCTTCGCCACCGACGCCTACGCCCAGACCGCCAACTACTTCCTCGCCTATCCCGAGGACATCAAGCTCGTCGGCATCAGCTTCAACACCGCGATCGGCTCCTATGCGGTCCAGGGCGAGCTCTCGCAGCGGCAGGACGCGCCACTTCAGGTTGACGACGTCGAGCTCCTGTTCTCGGCCCTGGGCCCCTTCAACTCCGGGCTCGCCCAGTTCAACCAGGTCGGCAACTTCACCGGCCAGTTCGAGACCTTCGTCCCGGGCATTCGTCGCCTCGACGTCAACCAGTTCCAGATGACCATCACCAAGATCCTGGGCCGGGTCATGGGCGCCGACCAGGGCGTGCTGCTCTGGGAGGGCGCTATAACCCAGGTCCCCGATCTGCCCAGTAAGGACGAGCTCCGCTTCGAGGGGCCCGGCACCTACGTCAGCGGCAACGCGATCCTGGGTCCCAGCTCACACGCGGGCAAGCCGATCGAGGATCCCTCCCATTTTGCCGACGATTCCTCCTGGGGCTACCGCCTGGTCAGCCGGCTCGACTACAACAACGCGTTCGGCGGCTGGAACGTGTCGCCACGGTTCTCCTGGCAGCACGACGTCGAGGGCGTCTCTCCCGGGCCCGGTGGCAACTTCATCGAAGACCGGACCGCACTGACTTTGGGCCTCGGCTTCAACCGCCAGAGCACCTGGCAGTTCGACCTGAGCTACACCGTCTTCTCGGGCGCCAGCCGCTACAATCTGGTCAACGACCGCGATTTTGCCGGCGTCAACGTCAAATACTCCTTCTAGGAAGAGTCAGGAGATCAACGTTATGTCAAGAAAAACACTGTTTCTTATTCCAGCGGCGCTTGCGCTCCTCCTCGTGGTCTGCGCACCGGCGACGGCCGAGATCTCTGCCGCCGAGGCCGCCAAGCTCGGCGACGAGCTGACGCCGCTGGGCGCCGAGAAGGCCGCCAACGCCGACGGTTCGATTCCCGCCTGGACCGGCGGCATCACCTCGCCGCCGGCCGGCTACTCCCCGGGCGACCATCACCCCGATCCCTTCGCCGATGATGACGTGCTGTTCGAGATCACGGCCGCCAACGTCGACCAGTACGCCGACAAGCTGACCCCCGGGCACCAGGCGCTGCTCAAGACCTACGACACCTACAAGATGAAGGTGTATCCGTCGCATCGGAGCGCCTCCTATCCGCAGAGGATCTACGACGCCACCAAGAAGGTCTCCCAGACGGCCAAGCTCGTGCAGGGCGGCGACGGCATCACAGGCGCGGTCATGGGCATTCCCTTTCCGATTCCGAAGGTCGGAGCCGAGGTGATCTGGAACCACCTCACCCGCTTCCGCAGCAACGTCGCCGCCCGCAAGGTGGCGCAGGCGGCTCCGACTCGAAGCGGCAAGTTCACTTTGGTGGTCTTCGAAGACGAGTTCAACGTCGTTTACAGCCAGGAGGGGATGACCGAGGAAGACCTCGACAACAAGATCCTCTACTTCAAGCAGAAGGTCGTCGCACCGGCCCGGCTGGCGGGCGGCATCCTGCTGGTCCACGAGACCCTCGACCAGGTCAAGGAGCCGCGCTCGGCCTGGCTCTACAACCCCGGACAACGTCGCGTCCGACGGGCCCCGAACGTCGCCTATGACAATCCCGGCACCGCCGCCGACGGTATGCGGACCTCCGACCAGTTCGACATGTTCAACGGCGCACCCGATCGCTACGAGTGGAAGCTGGTGGGCAAGAAGGAGCTCTACGTTCCCTACAACAACTACGCGCTCCACAGCGATCAGCTCAAGTACAAGGACATCCTGGCGCCGCTGCACGTCAACCCCGAGCACCTGCGCTATGAGCTGCACCGCGTGTGGGTCGTGGACGCGACCATCAAACCGGGCACCAGCCATCTGTACAAGCGACGAACGCTCTACTTCGACGAGGACAGCTGGCAGATCCTCGCCGTAGACCAATACGACAACCGCGACCAGCTCTGGCGGGTCTCGGAAGGCTTCGTCATCAACTACTACGACGTCCCGATGTTGTGGACAACACTCGAGGTCCACACCGACCTTCAGGCGGGTCGCTACCTCGCCATCGGTCTCGATAACGAGTACGACATGTATGATTTCGACGTCGTGAGAAAACTCGAAGACTACACCCCGGCCGCCCTCAGGAGAGCGGGCGTCCGCTAGAGTGGTGAATCCCATCAACGGCCGGGTCGAATCCGACCCGGCCGTTCACATTTTCGCGCCCTGGCGCAGGCAGGTATTCGAATGACGCATCGTGCACCGCGGCCCGCCGGCGGGCCATCCCTTCATCCGGCTGCGACAGCCGCGCTCGCTCTTGTCCTGATGGCCCTTGGCGGGGCCCACGCTCAGGACGAGTCCACAGTCGAGGTCGAATACGCTCTGAAGAAGTCGCTGGCCGAAGAGTCTCTGCTTCTCGACGCGGCTGCCGGCGGCGATCTGATCGTCGCGGTCGGCGAACGGGGTCACATCCTGTACAGCCACGATCAGGGCTCGACTTGGCAACAGGCCGACTCGGTGCCGACTCGGGCGATGCTGACCGCCGTCTTCCTCCACGACGACCAGCTCGGCTGGGCTGTCGGCCACGACGCGACAATCCTGCGAACTCGCGATGGCGGCGCGAACTGGGAGCTTGTCTACTCCGCTCCCGAGGAACAGCTACCGCTCCTGGACGTCCGGTTCGACGATGCCGACAACGGCGTCGCGATCGGCGCCTACGGCTACTTTCTGACCACTTCCGACGGCGGAGACAGTTGGACTTTCGTCGAGATGGCGGCCGCAACCGCCGAGGAGAATCTCGAGGTCGATCCGTTCGCGTACGACGAGGGTGGCGACTACCATCTGAATCACCTCGCGAGATCGGAGTCCGGGCGCCTCTACATTGCCGCCGAAGCGGGCACGGTCTATCGCTCGGACGACGAAGGCCAAAGCTGGACAACGCTGCCGTCGCCTTACGAGGGCTCGTTTTTCTCCTCCCTGCCGCTCGACGACGACTCGCTGCTGATCTTCGGCCTCCGCGGCCACCTGTTCCGGTCAGACGATGCCGGCGACACCTGGGAGGAGATGGACTCTGGGACCCAGGCCATGCTCACCGACGGAGTCCGCCTGGATGACGGCACCGTGGTGCTCATCGGACTCGAGGGCACGATTCTGGTGAGCCGGGACGGAGGCAGCTCCTTCTCGCTCAAAGCACAGCCCGACCGCCAGGGCTATTCCTCCGTGCTGCCAATGCCAGATGGCGGTCTCATCCTGTTCGGGGAGTTCGGAGCCACGATCCTCCCGGCAGCAACGCTCGGAGACGGCTGATCCAAGGGGGACTCCCGCCATGCTATCCACGCTGCAAACCAAACTCGAAGACGCCGTCTTTGGCAACCGGCGACTGGTCATCAGCCTGTTTGTTCTCGTGACGCTGTTCATGGGCTTCTGGGCAAGCCGGATTCACATCGACGCCGGCTTCGCCAAGCTGCTCCCCCTCCAGCATGAGTACATGCAGACCTACCTCAAGCACCGCCAGGGTTTCGGCGGCGCGAACCGGCTTCTGATCGCGTTGATGGCAAAAGAAGGCGACATCTTCACTCCCGAGTTCATGGAGGCGCTCAAGGCGGCCACGGACGAGGTCTTCTTCATCCCCGGTGTCGACCGCGGCCGAGTGAGCTCTCTGTTCACGCCCAATACCCGCTTCACCGAGGTAGTCGAGGACGGGATCTCCGGCGGCAATGTCGTGCCGGCGGAGTTTGCCGGTACCCCCGAGGACCTCGCCCAGGTCCGCGAGAACATCCTCAAGGCCGGCATCGTCGGCCGCCTGGTCGCCAACGACTTCTCGGGCGCCATCATCAGCGCCCAGCTGCAGGACGTGAATCCCAACACCGGCGCGCCGCTCGACTACATCGGCGTGGCCAATGAGCTCGAGGAGAAGATCCGTCAACGCTTCCAAGAGCAAGTCGACGTGGTCGTCGAAGCGACACCGGTCGACGTCCACATGATCGGCTTTGCCAAGGTCATCGGCGACATCGCGCACGGCGCGGGCCGCGTCCTAGTCTTCTTCGCCGTGGCTTTCTTGATTACAGCCTTCTTCCTGTACCTCTACTCGAGCTCCTTCCGGCTCACGCTCGTCGTTCTGGTCTGCTCGCTCATCGCAGTCGTCTGGCAATTGGGCCTGCTGACCCTCCTCGGCTTCGGCATCGACCCGATGGGCATTCTGGTGCCGTTTCTGGTGTTCGCCATCGGTGTCAGCCACGGCGTCCAGATGATCACCGCTATCCGGGCCGAGATCGTGGCGGGTGTCGACGACGCCCTGATCGCGACACGCCAAGGCTGCCGAAGACTGATCATCCCCGGCGGCGTGGCTCTGGCCAGCGACACGGTCGGCTTCATCACCATCCTGCTGATCAAGATCCAGGTGATTCGCGAGATGGCGATCACCGCAAGTCTCGGCGTCGCCACCATCATCCTGACCAATCTCGTATTGCTGCCGGTGATCGCGTCCTATCTGAGCATCGACGATGCCTACCGAAAACGGCTGCACCGGCGCATCCAGCACACCACCGGCCTGTGGGATCGGATAGCGCAGGTGTCCGAGCGTAAGCCGGCGACGATCGTGGTCACGATCGCGGCCGTGTTTCTGGCGTTCGGCGCCTGGAAAGCACGGGAGATCAAAATCGGTGATCTTCACCGTGGGGTTCCCGAGCTTCGCTCGGACTCACGCTACAACATCGACAGCGAGATCATCAGCGATCGTTTCTCGATCGGCGTCGACATCCTCTCGGTGATCGTCGAGACCAAGGAAGAGGGCTGCGTCGAGTACGAGATCATGAACACCATCGACCGTTTCGAGTGGCATATGCGCAATGTGCCCGGTGTCCAGTCGGTGATCGCGCTTCCCGGCATCGCTCGGGTGATCAACGCCGGCTGGAACGAGGGCGGGCTCAAGTGGCGCGTGCTCTCTCGCAATCAATCGGTTCTGGTGCAGTCGATCGCCTACATTCCGACCAGCACCGGCCTACTGAACGAGGACTGCAGCGTCATGCCGGTGATGATGTTCACCACCGATCACAAGGCCGAGACCATCGAAGGCATCGTCGCCGAGGTCAAGGCCTTCAACGACGAGTTCGGCTCGGAGGACCTGCAGTTCAAGCTCGCTACCGGCAATGTCGGCGTCATGGCGGCGACCAACGAGGCGGTTTCGGCGGCACAGTTCCCGATGCTGCTCTACGTCTTCTCTGCGATCATCGTGCTGTGCCTGCTCGGCTTCCGCTCGGTCCGAGGCACGCTGTGCGTCGTCCTTCCACTCGGGCTGGTTTCGCTGCTGGCCTACGCCCTGATGACCCTGCTCGAGATCGGGCTCAAGGTGTCGACCCTGCCGGTCGTGGCGCTTGGAGTCGGGATCGGAGTCGACTACGGCATCTACATCTACAGCCGGCTGCAGACCATCCGGGCAGAGGGCAAATCGCTATCGGAGGCCTACCACCAGACCTTGCACGTCGCCGGAAACGGCGTCCTGTTTACGGGCATCACGCTCGCGGTCGGCGTCGCCACCTGGATTTTCTCGCCGCTCAAGTTCCAGGCCGACATGGGCATCCTGCTGACGTTCATGTTTCTGGTCAACATGCTGGGCGCGATTCTCCTGCTGCCGGCCCTGGCGTCCTTTCTTCTCCCCGACAAGCGGGCGTAGCAGGACATTCGGTGCCCGGCGGATGTCGGACCAGCCGAAGTCGCCGTCAGATACTGAGCTCGAGCTCCGGCACCTCGAGAAAGGCCGCAAAGGCGGCCGCCTCGCGCTTGATGCCGCCGAGGTGCTGCTTGCGCCACGCACTCAGCGGCGTAACCGTCACCTTCACTCGCCTCTTGGTTACCCGGTGGGTCCAGGTCGCCACGATCCGGCCTCGCGCCACGGCGGTCGCCGAGATGTCCCCGGCCTTGCGCCACACCAGTTTGCGCTCGCTCTCGTCGGGCATGAGCCAGCTCTTGTCCCGATGCCTCATGAGATGGGTGTCCCATTTCGGAAGCAGCGTAACCGGCCATCCGGTGAGCCCCTTCGGGGGCCTCTCGGTGAGGGCCTTCAGGTCGTCTCGCAAGGCGAACAGACCCCGGCGCTCACCGCACTCGACCTCGACAAGTTCCGGGCTGAGACGGTCGAGCCAGGACCGGGCGGCGTTCACCCCGGATCCGAAAAAATGCGCCAGATCCGCGGCGCTGGCGGGACCGTGGACTCCCAGATAGCGGCGCGCCAGGCCGGTCGCCGCGACCGTGGGATCATCTTCGTGCCACGCCAGATCCGGAAACCACAATCGCCGGTGGACATAGCTTTGCTCCGCGCCCCTCTTCTCCGCAAAACAGATGTCCCCGGCCAGCGCCAAGCGCCAGACCAACCGGGCTGCGGCGAAGCGAACCGCGGAGCCACCGCTGGCAGCCACGCCCGGGTGTCGAGCCACTTCATCGACGAATCGCTTCGGAATGGCCTCGAACAGCTCACTCCGAAACAACGGACCCGAGGCCCGTTCAAACAGAGACCGGATCGCGTCCAGATCCGGCTCGCTGGGCAGGGCTCCCCGCCGGCCGCTCTGCGGCCACTCCCGACGAGCAGCCACGACAACCGGCCAATCCGGCGGATCGAAAACGTGAAGCGTGTCGCGCTGGCCCCACGTTCGAATCAGCCGGCGAGATCGCGCATCGAGAAGCTGTTCCCGCAGCTCGGAAGCCGGCGGCCGGCCTCTCGTGCGCCGGCTGAGAGCGAAGAGAGCCGGCCCCTCCTGCTGGGCCTGGGCACCCAGAATCGACCGCGCGGCCGCGGCCGCACTCGAGGCTCCGGGGCCGATGAGATGGGATCGCCGATCTCGAGAATAGTGCACCCGCTCCTCGGTCAGAGCCACGTGGCCCGAGCTTGCTGCCATGGGCCTTCACTCTACCCGCTCGAAGATCGGAATCCCCGCCCGGAGGCCCTGGGCGGGGATTCCGACTCGCGCCGAGGCGCGAGCTCACATCAGTTCCGTTCAATCAGAACGATCTCCTCGTCCATGACCAGTCCGGCCCTGGGGCAGTAGACCTTGGGGTCACCCGGCTCGTTGGGCTCGAGTCCGTTGGTATCGAGGACTGCGACACAACCGCTGAAGCTGCCCGCGGGGGTCGGAACGTCGAGTCCCATTTCGACATTCTCGGCGCGATCGAGCGCGACTCCGGGCACGATCTCCTGCATGTATCTCGAGCCGAGCAGGAACCTCCCCGGAAACAAGATGCCGGGTTGCGCCCCGTCTGCACCGGCCCGCCATTGGCCCGGGTTGCCCGCCAGCTCGCCATCCTCGTAGACCTCGACGTCTTCGCCGAAGTAGAAGATGTCGCCGGTTTCCCTGCAGATCGCCAGGAAGTTGCGCGACACCTCGACCAGCTCGCCGTCCTCGAATTCGCGCTCCTCCCAGACTCGGGCCCGTAGCGCGACTCGATCGCCGCTGGGCGCTTCGAAGTTAATACGCTGCTTCTCACGCAAGGTGTTGATCTCGACGCGAATCACGACCATCTCGCCCTCGTCATCCACTTCGCCCTCGAGCACCGATTGGCTTCCCGGCTTCAGCGGGAAGAAGACATTCTGTCCTCCCCGGTGCTTCCAAGTGCAGTCTTCGACCCGGAAGTCCTCGGTGAAGTCTTGTGCCCCTACCTGCAACGGCAGCAATGCCACGGCCGCCGTAGCGAGCAGCATGCACTTCCAGCCTACGAGGTCCCTGTCGCCCTTCCTCATGGTTTGCTCCTTCCAACTTGTCGGCGGTCTATTCCGCCGACCTTAACGAGCAGGCCAATGCCCGCCCGACGAGTCCTCCGGTCCATAGCGAGTTAGATCACCCTCGGCTGAGAATCCTTCGCGCTTGCTCCGAAAAAATCTCGGCCGACCGCCTGCTATTCTTTTGCCCATGCGGCGTACTCCGAGGCCCCTCGTCGCTGTGCTGTCGACCGCTATTACCTGGTTCGGCGTTACGGTTTGGTCGTTTTCGCCCGCGGCACCGGCCCAGGAAGCTCCGGTCGCGCAAGCGGCCGACCCTTCGTCCCTTTTCGCCGGGGTGACTCTCGCCGAAGGGCTGAGGAGCCTGCAGAAGAGGGGACTCAAGATCGTCTTCACGACCAACGTCGTCCGCCCCGGCATGAAGATCGCGACCGACCCGGAATCGGAAGCCTCGGATCTGCGCGCAGTCCTCGATGAGCTTCTGGCTCCGCACGATCTCGAGTCGCGAGACGCACCCAACCGAACCCTCGTCGTCGTTCCGAAAGGAATTCCGCACATCGAAGCCCCCTCCTCGACCGCTTCGCTCTCGGGGGTCGTTCGATCCAGACGGGATACCCGGCCGATCGAGGGCGTGCGCCTGCGACTTGTTGGAACCGACGCCGAGGTCACCAGCGGTAGCGACGGCAGTTTCCTGATTCCGGATCTCGCCGAGGGACCGGCGACCGTCGAAGTCCGCAGACGAGGCTTCGTCGTCGAGACCGTCGAGCAATCCCTCACCGCGGGGCAAAACAGCCAACTCGATATCCTGCTGAATCCGGCGCCGGTTACCGAAGAAGAGGTCATCGTCACGCCGAGTCGGGTCTCGCTCCTGAGACCGGAGCCGGCGGCGCCGGTGGCGCTGAGCCGAGACGACCTTCTCGGGTTACCTCATCTGGGAGACGATTTCTTCCGCGCTCTCAGTCTTCTGCCGGGCATCGCGGCAAACGATGCTTCGGCGCAGTTCAATATCCGCGGCAGCCGCCGTGATGAGACCCGGATCGTCCTCGATGGCCAAGAGCTCTACGAGACATTCCACCTGAAGGAGTTCGATAACGCGCAGTCGATCATCGCCCCCACGACCCTGGATAGCGTCGACCTTTCGACCGGCAGCTTCTCCGCCGAGCACGGCGACCGGATGGGCGGTGTGCTCGACATGACGACCCGGACACCGACGGGGCCGCCTCAAACGCGTGTCGGAATCGGTCTGCTGAGCGCCGAGGCCGGCAGTGCGGGATCGTTCAGCGACCAGCGTGGCAGCTGGATCGCGCAGGCTCGGCGCGGCTCGAACGATTTCGCCGGCAAGCTCCTCGGACCCGAGAGACCCGTGTATTGGGACGCGTTCGGCAAGCTCGACTATCAATTGAACCCGCGCCACGTGCTGCGCGCCAACTTTCTCCGCTCCGACGACCAATACGATTTCACCGAGATCACCGTCGACGGCGAAAAACGGCTCGCCACCGACTATCTGAGCTCGTACTTATGGCTGACGGATCAGGCGATTCTCGGCCCGAATCTGTTCTTCGAGACCGCGGTCTCGAGCAGCCGGGTCGAGCGCGATCGTAACGGCCTGGAATTGGACGAGGACGTCCAGTGGACCGTGGCCGACCGGCGAGACCTCGAGGTTCTCGCCCTGCGTCAATCCTGGAATCACCAGCTGACGCCTGCCAACTACCTGAGGTGGGGTTTCGAGCTGCGCGACTTCGACACCCGCTACGACTACGCGAGCGCCTTCAACTTCGAGAGTCCCCTGGCCCTGATCCGTACCAACGCGAACCTCGACGCGCTCACATTCAGGGGCCGGCTCGAGGAATCACACAACAGCGCCTACGTCACCGACCGCTTCCAGCTTGGTGGGGCCGCGACGGTCGAGCTCGGTTTTCGCTTCGACGATCACACGCAAACAGACGAGAGTCATCTCACACCAAGGCTCAACCTGGCCTACTCATTGGGCGGGAACTCGGTTGTGCGCGGCGCCTGGGGCCGGTTCAACCAGAGCCAGCGACCCTATGAGCTCGCGGTTGAGGACGGCGACACCGCCTTTCGCAAGGTAGAGCGGTCCGAACATCGTTTGATCGGTTTCGAGCACCTTTTCAAGAACAGCCGGACAACCGGCCTCGCGCTGCGCGTCGAGCTCTACCAGCGCGAGATCAAGAACCCGCAGCCACGATGGGTAAACCTCTACGAACCGCTCAACGAGTTTCAAGAGGTCGAGCCGGATCGGGTGCGGATCGTCCCGGATCGCAGCCATGCCGAAGGCCTCGAGATCTTTCTGAGAGGTCGTGCCGGGGCCAAGGCGGACTGGTTCGTCAATTACACCGTGGCCTCGAGCGAGGACGAGATCGACGGCCGACGCCAGCCTCGACAGTTGGACCAGACCCACAGCCTCAACTTCGACATCGACTACCGAGTCACCGACCGCTGGACCCTGAACCTCGCTTGGCGGTACCACACCGGCTGGCCGACGACGCCGCTGACGCTCCAGGAGGTCATCCGCTTCCCGAATCCGGACGACGAGGGCGAGGATGACGAAGAAGGGGATGAGCCTGACATCTTCTTCGTACCGGTCCTGGGCGAGCCCTTCGGCGACCGACTCTCCGACTACCACCGCCTGGACCTGCGTGCCAGCCGTCGTTGGAGCCTCGGTTCCGGGCTCCTGACCTTCTTCGTCGACATTCAGAATGTCTACAATCGCAAGAACCCCGCCGGATTCGACTACGAGATCGACGGCGAGGAAGGAACCATCACTCCCAACGTGGAGTTCTGGACGGGGTTCTTTCCCTCACTGGGAGTCCGCTGGGAGTTCTGACCTCGGGGACACCATGGAATGGTGTCCCCTCCCGACTCGTCACGACGTACCGAGCGCTTGCGGCGAGCCCCCTGGCCGAATCGCCTGACGAACCGCCTCTCTCGGAGATACCGCTCCTGGTGTCTCCTCCCGATGGGCCCTCGGAGAGTTGGAACGGTCGAGCATGTTGGATCGACCCTGCTCTCTAAGGCTTCGACGCGGGTGGAGACCCTTCGCTGCGCTCGAGGGCAAGCGGAGGTAGGCCGCCGCGACCCGTGAGCCCGAATCGCTTGGCGGAAAGAGGGGGCGGGCCGTTCTCGATCCGCTCCCCTGCTCGCCTAGTCTTCTTCGTCGTCGATGTTGTCGTCGCCGTCACCGCCGCCCACCGCAACCCCCACCGCGACCGCCGCCAGGACGGGGATCCACCACTTCCTCTTCAGCCAGCTCCCCTTCTTGCCGGAGGAAGAACCGCCTCCCGAGCTCTGGGCGGCGACCGCCTGGCTCGACGTCAGCAGCTCATTGACCGCCGTCGTCGAGAGCATCGCCACCTGCACCGGCTCTTGCGCCTTGTGGGCTGCCGCGAGCGCCTCGTAATCGAGATCCAGGATGGACAGGTCGTCATCCAGCCCGGACAGTGCCTTGTCGAGCTGAAGATCGAACTGCTGTGCGGATGCCGAGCTCCCAGCCGCCGCGGCTGGAACGGCCGACAGCACAAAGGCTGCCGCCAGTGCCAGAGTGAAGAACCTCTTGCTTCGTGATGCGTTCATGCTTTGCCCCCTAACGTTGGTTACACGTCGCGGACCCGCCGAACTCCGCACTATTGGTTTGAACCTGATTATGTGCAATTAGAATGCCGAGTGAAAGGAAAACACACAAAGGCCGGGGTCAGGCCTCTCTACCGCTAGACGGCGGCCTTGGCGGCGAACGGCGAACGAGTCGCCTGAGACCTGACCCCGATGAGTTGACTTCCTGGTCGCTGTTTGGGAGTTGTTCATGTTGCCTAACCGGTCAAGAAACGGCCTCAGTGAAGTGAGACGCTGGGGACCGGAGAATCCTTCGAGGCCTTCTAGCGCGCTTCGCCACCGACCCGGCGAAGCACCCGCCCAAGGGACGCCTCGGGCTTCTCAGACTGCGCAGGTCAGGCCCTCGGCTGCGCTCCGCGGCGCGCAGGCGAGAGCCCGTGCTTTCGAAGGCCTTCCAGCTCGAGCCGGCCCCTGGCGAATCGCCCGGCGACCACCGTCGACGCGCGTCAGAGAAGACGGTCGACAGCCTTCGCTGCGCTCGAGGGCAAGCGGTGTGCGCCCGCTACAATGACTCCGGCGGCCCGCGGCTGTCGGCCGGCCGTGTGGGCCTCGGAGCGAGCCTCTCTTCGCTCGCGGAGAGGCCGCACCGGCGGCCTCTGCCGGTAGTGTAAATCGAGGTATCCTCGGCGACGAGAGACGATCCCGCAACGAGTCCGCCGGATCGCACGAGCCGAAAGGCTCAAGCGCCAGCGAGGTCGGAACCGGCTCCAGCTACGGTCTCTCGATCAGCAGCGATCCGTTTTCGATCCGATAACCGAAACCACTGCTCGGCAAAATGCTGAGCGATTCCTCGGGCGTGTGCTCTTCAATGCTCCCGCTCAGGGTCTCGATTGCCGCGGTCTCGGCCAGGGCTGCGTCGGAGTAGTGCAATTCTCGGCCGGTCTCCCGCGCCACCCACTCGAGATACGAAGCGATCGGAGCCCCCTCGATGTCCATCATTGGCGTCACCCGATCGACCCAGGCCCAGGCCTCGTCATGCGCTTGAACCGCGCCGCGTCCGAGTCTGCCATCCTGCAACGTCAGCTCCTCTCCGGCCTGGGCCGAATCGGTGTCGCCTTCCCGCTCGAGCGTGACCTCTCCCTCTCGCACCCGAACCGTCAACTCCGCGGCCTCGCGGCTGCCGATCCGGACCTCGAACTGGGTCCCGACGTCCCATACCGTCCCGTAGGGCGTCGAGACCTCGACGGCGGTGCCCGGAGCCGCAGAGAAGGTGTCGATGTAGACGGCCCCGCGCTCGAGGTCGAAGCTCGACCCCGAGGTGAGATGCACCCTGGTGCCTTCATCCAGGCGCACGGACTGGCCGCCTGTCAGTCGGAATGCCATCCCGGAGGTCTGGGATCCCAGACCGGTCTCGAGCACGGCTCCCGCTCGCAGCGCGTCGCCGACCGTCGCCTTCGATTCGTCGACGAGGGCCTCACCGCGCAGTAGCTCGACGCTAGCGACCAAATCGGGGGTCACGCCGCCCCACTCCAGCATCAGCCACCATCCGAGCGCCACGGCCAGCAGAACGCTGGCCGCGAGGGCCAACACGGTGTTTCTCCTACCGAAGCGGGAGCGTTCGCGCTCCATTCTCACCATCTCGCGCCAATGCGCCTTGGCAGCGGCCCGAATCTCCACCAGGTCCTCGGGAGGTACAACCGGTCTGGGACCGGCGCTCCGAAGCAGATCCCGGACCTCGCTCTCCCCGGTCTGAACTACAGAGAAAGCCTGTCCTCGATTCTTGCTCATGATGCTGTTTCCATTCTCTGGCTGGTCGTCCGCGCTCCGTCCAGCGCGGGTCCGATATTGTTCACCAGGTTCGCGTAGCCCTTCCTGAAGGCGTCCCTGGCTCGTGTCAGCAGCGACTCCGCCGCTTTCGGGCCCATGCCCAATCGCTGGGCGATTTCCTTGACCGATACATTGTCGATGTACTTCCACTCCAGGGCCTTGCCATAGTGGGGTGGCAGGGCGTCGAGAGCATCGTGTACGAGCTCGTGCACTTCATTGCGCAAGGCTGCCCGCTCTGGCCCGTCGAAACCACCATCGCCCAAGCCTAGCGACGCTCCAAAGAGGTCTTCCTGTTCCTGGAACTCGACCTCTCCCGCTCGCTTCTTGCCACGCCGGAAGTGACCGGCGATCTCGTTTCGGCACACGGCGCAGAGCCAGGTCATTAAAGCCGCCTCGCCCCTGAATGAAGCCAGTTTCTCGATCACCTTGCATAGCGTCGACTGGACAACGTCCCGGGCCAGCTCCCGGTCTCCCTGAAGACGCTTGGTGGCAAAGCGATACAGAGCCGGGATGTAGTCGTCCGAGAACCTCTCGAACGCCGCTTCATCTCCGGCGATCATTTGCCTGACCATCAGCTTCTCTTCTTTGCCGGCTTTCATTCGCTTTTTTCTCTTGTGCCCTGGCTGGCTGCTCGTGCGCCCGCTCTCCTGTTTAGATACAAGGCTAGCGCGAATCCTTCGTGGATTTCGGAACATTCGGCCTGGCGGGCGACCCATTTCTTTCGAAGGATTCCTCGAGCTTTCGCATCTCAACTGAGTAGCCAGTAGCGGGAACTGGCCGAGACACCCGATAAACCCCGCAGAATTCCATTGGAGGAGACGCGATGAGACAAGCAAGAACCTGGCTGGCGGGATTCGCGGCGGTTGCCCTGATCGCAGGCATGGCCGCCCCAGAAGCCTGGGCCAAGAAGCTCGACGACACAGAGATCCGCATCGAGATCAACGACACGGATGGCGATGCCGGCATTCAAGTCTTCCTCGACGGGGAGGGATGGGACTCCATGCAGATGACAGGTCCCAACGGCATCGAGTTCAGCGTATTGGCCGAGAACAGCGTCGGATTGCAAGGCATCACCGAGTTCTTTTTCGAGAGCGCCGAGCCGTCTTTCGAGGAACAGTCGCTCGAAGAGCTCCTGGCGCTGTTTCCGGAAGGCAAATACAAGTTCCGCGGTACAACAACCGAGGGCAAGAAGCTCAGAGGAAAGGCGACTTTGACGCACGCTCTTCCCGCCGCCCCGGTTCAGATCACGCCGGTCGACGGCGAGGACGTCGACCCGGACAATGCCGTCTTCATGTGGGAGGCGGTAGCAGATCCTCCGGGCAGCGAGATCGTTGGCTATGAAGTCGTCATCGAGTGCGAAGAGCCCCAGTTCACCAAGACGACCGCGAATGTCGGTGCCGCTGTCACCAGCATTACGGTTCCCCCGCAAGTGCTGAACCAGGAAGATGCCGACGAGTGCAAATGGGAGGTCCTGGCGATCGAGGAAAGCGGTAACCAGACCATCTCAGAGACCGAGTTCGGAATCGAGTAGTCACCGGTCGACAACCCCCTCACCTGAAGGGCGCCTGAAAAGCAGGCGCCCTTTTCTTTTTCAGCGGCTCGAACGCAAGGCTTGCCAAGGCCATGACGCTGCTTCGACCGCTCGACGAGAGAAACCGCCGCGACCGCCGCGCCTGCTGATTGCGACCAATGCCGGCCCCGGTGGCTTCGACAACCACCGTCACCGTCGGCCAGCGACCGCTCGCGGCCTCCGCTCGACCGCTCGTCGGGCGCCCCCTTCTCATCCTCGCACAGCGCCCTAGCATCAGCCTCGAAAGGAGATCGAGATGATCAACCACCAATCGAGCACAAGAACCTGGATCGGCCGCCTGCTTCTGGCGGCCGTCGCACTGACCGCGCCCTACGCACTCCCGGGAGCCACTCTGATGGCGGCTTCGCCGCCCGCCCCGGCACCGGAAACGGCCGTCGACGGCTTCATCGCCTCGCTGGAGGGTGGCTGGGTCGGCGACGACAACGACACGCCCTTTGGAAAGATGCCGTTCGCGGTCTTGTTCGAATGGACCGAGGACGGCCGTCTGCACAGTCGCAGCTCTCTCAACCGTGACACCTACATCGACCTGCGGTTCGAAAAGGACGACAACGGCCGCTGGCTTCTCCACGAGGAGGCCGCCATGGAGGAGCTGGGAGTTCAGCGTTACAGCCTGGTCCCCGCCCCGGTCAATGGCGACAGTGAATCGAGACGCTGGATCTGGGAACAGGACCCGGACTTCTTGACTATCGACGTCGGGCTGTCCGGCAAGACTATGAGCCTCGACGTCGTGCTCCGCGGGAAGCCCCACGTCGCGTTTCGGCTCGACAAACAGCCTCGTGAAGCCTGGGCCGAGATCAAGCGGCGGATACTGGCTCGGGCCGAGCTCTCACCCACGGAAGGGGATTCGATCGCCGAAGTGGTATCGAGCCCACCGCCGCACCTCGCCACAGCGTCCGCTGAGGAGACTCCCTTCGAATCGGCAGACGACCCCATCGAGCTGGCTCGCCTGGCCGTCGCCGAATCACCGCAAGAGGCAAACGCCCGCCTGGCCCTTGGCCGGGCACTCGGTCAGGCCATTCGGGAGAACCCGGCCGACGGACCCCGCTACGCTTTCGAGATGCTGTCCTCGCTCCAGGCGGCCGTGGCCTTGGATCCCGGCCTCGCCGAGGCCTATCATTATCTTGTGGGCTACTACCTGACCGCGCCTCCGATCGCCGGCGGTTCAGTCGACAAGGCCGAGGAAGCCGCCCGCGCCTTGTCGGAGCTCGATCCTCAAGGGGGCGAAAAGCTACTCGAGCAGGTCGTGGCCCACCGCCAGAAGCATGCTCCAAGCGGGGGCTCTCGGTAGAATCCACCGTGCCCGACAGAACCTCCATCGCTTCGGAAAGCGAGCAGGTTGCCGATGACATCGGCAGCCTGCTCGCATCGACCGAGGAATGCTGGAACGGACGTCGGTTCCTCTTCCGCGATCTGCCGCGCGACCTGCTCTGGTGCCTGGTCATCGGGCTCATCCTCACCCTGATCCTCACGCCTTTCATCGGCGGTGGGCCCGGTGTCTGGATCCAGAGCTTCGTTTTCAACAGCATCATCTCGCTGTGCATCGGCCTCGCGGTCTCGAACGCGTTCCGGTTCGGCCTGCCGGCGCTGCGGCGCCTCTTCCCAGGCGCGGCTTCGGGCATCGTGCTCTACGCCTTCGTCGCGGTCACCGGCACCGCGCTCGGAGCCGAGGCCGCCGTGCGGGTGATTGACGCGCTCGGAGGCATCAAGGCCGCCAGCTTCCGGGCCGACGTTCTGCGAATCGCTTTCGTGGTGGTAGCGATCATTCTCACGGCCGAGCTGGCCTACACTCGGCTCCGGCAAAAAGCCCGGCGCGACGAGCTGCGCGCACAGCAGGCCAGGAAACAGGCCCTCCACGCCGAGCTCAAGGCCCTCCAGGCGCGCACCAACCCGCATTTCCTGTTCAACAGCTTGAATACGGTGGCCGGCTTGATCGAAGAAAATCCCGCGGGTGCCGAGCGCGTGCTCGAGAAACTGGCGGGGCTGTTTCGCTACACGCTTAAGGGTACCGAGGTCGGCTGGGTCCGACTCGCGGAAGAGCTCGATAACGTCTCGAGCTATCTCGAGGTCGAGACGATTCGGCTCGGTGACCGCCTGCAATGCGAGTTTCAAGTGCCGCCCCAGGCGCGCGACGTCTTGGTTCCTCCGCTCGTTCTCCAGCCGCTCGTGGAAAACGCGGTGCTTCACGCCGTAGCTCCGCGCAAGAGAGGGGGCTCCGTGCGGGTGGGGGCGGTGATCCGAGACTCGAATCTGGTCCTCTCGGTCAGTGACGACGGCGACGGGCCCGGCACTTCCCCTCATCGCGGCAGCGGCACCTCGCTGAGCGAGCTCGAGGAGCGGCTCGACCTCGTCTATGGCGGAACCTCCGACTTCTGGACCGGAGCGAATCCGGAAGGAGGGTTCGAAGTGCGGCTTACTCTTCCGATGCAGGGCAAACCATGACGTCCGAGACGAAACCGGAGCTGTCCGTAGTCATCGTCGACGATGAGGCCATCGCTCGACGGCGTCTACGCAGAATGCTCGAACGCATGCCCGGAGTCGCGGTTTGCGGAGAGGCGGCCGATGGCGAAGCGGCGCTCGCGCGCATTGACGAACTGACGCCCGAGGTGGTGCTGCTCGACATTCGCATGCCGGAGCTGGACGGGCTCGAGGTCGCCGAACGGCTGCCCGACCAGACCCACGTCATCTTCACCACGGCCTACGAGGAGTACGCCGTCCGAGCCTTCGAGGCCGCGGCGGTCGACTACCTGCTGAAACCGATCGAGCACGATCGACTCGAGCAAGCGCTCGAGCGGGTCCGAAGGCTGGACACGCCTCCGGAGCGGCAGGAGTTGAAGAGGATCCTGCGCGAGGTCACCGGCCGCGAGCAGCCGCCCCGGGTCGCGGCCCGCCGCGGCGACATGATCCAGCTCTTCGACCCGCGCCGAATCGCGCGCTTTCATTCAGAGGACGGCTACACGGTCTTCCGGCACGACGGCCGCAACTACCTTCTCGACGAAAGCATCGTGTCGCTCGCGAGACGCCTCAAACCCTGGGGCTTCGTTCGGATCCACCGCGCCGAGATGGTCAACCTCCACCACGTCAAGGCTCTCCGCCGTGTTGATGACGCGACCGTGGTCGAGCTCGCCGACGGCCAGCGCGCGACCGTCAGCCGTCGACACTTGCGCGGGCTCAAGGAAGCCCTCGGGGTCCAATAGGCCGGCCTCCTACCAGTATCTCTCGACCAGAATCTGGCCCGGTGTCTTGCGCGTGCGCTCGACATAGCCCTCCCTCTCCAGGATCTCGACCATTTGATCGATCATCAAGGGGTTGCCGCAGACGAAGATGTGGGCTGAATCCGGATCCGGCTCGAAGCCCCAACTTTCGGCCAGCGGCCGCCGCTGCCAGAGCTCCTGGAAATAGCCCGACTCCCCGGTCCACGACACGGCCTCGGCCCCGGGCCTGCTGATGGTCGGAAGGTAGGCGAAGTTCGAACAGATCTGGCGCAGGGTCATGAGAGCTTTCCGAGGCGACGATCCGGCTCGAGGTCTCAGACTTGATACGCGGCGGTTCCACCAGGTGGATCACTGGTTCGCCCGATACAATCGGGCCGACCATGGGTGATCTAGGAATCGGCGCCATCCTGATGGGGCTTGCCGGGGGACTCGCGCTGTTTCTCTACGGCATGGAGAAGATGACCAGCGCGCTCAAGCTGCTGGCGGGCGACAGGATGAAGTCTTTCCTCGCCCGCATGACGACCAACCGTCTCAAGAGCGTTCTCACCGGGGCGATCGTCACCGCGACGATTCAATCGTCTTCGGTGACGACCGTGTTGGTCGTGGGCTTCATCTCGGCCGGCCTGCTCTCGCTGTCGCAATCGATAGGCATCATCCTGGGCGCCGCGATCGGCACCACCGTCACCGCGCAGATCGTTGCCTTCAAGATCACCCACTACGCGTTGGTCCCCGTGGCAGCCGGCTTCTTGATGAGCTTCGCCTCGAGACAGACGAAGCTGCAGCACTACGGCCGCACGATCATGGGACTGGGATTGATCTTCTTCGGCATGGAGCTGATGAAGAACGCCACGGACCCACTGCGAACCTATGAGCCCTTCATCGAGTTCATGCGCAACCTCGAAAGCCCGGTGATCGGCGTGCTGTTCGGTGCCGGGTTCACGGCCCTGGTTCAAAGCTCGTCGGCCACTACCGGCGTGATCATCGTGCTCGCCAGCCAGGGCTTTCTCACGCTCGAATCCGGTATCGCTTTGGTTCTCGGCGCCAACATCGGCACCTGCGTCACCGCCTCCCTGGCCGCAATCGGCAAGCCGCGGGAGGCAGTTCGGGCGGCGTTGGTCCATGTCCTCCTCGCGACGGTGGGAGTGCTGATCTGGATCGGGCTGATCGATCAGCTCGCCGAGTTCGTTCGCTGGATCTCACCGGCCACAGAGGGTTTGGAAGAACTAGCCAAGCTCAGAGCGGAGACCCCTCGTCAGATCGCCAATTCTCATACCGCGTTCAATGTCGCCAATACCGTGATCTTCATCGGCTTCACGCCTTTGATCGTGCGGTTCATGGAGTGGATCGTCCCGGATAGAAGGCTCGACGCTGACGAGGCCCCCGACCGCCGTTACCTGGACGACATCCTTCTCCACGCCCCGTCCCTGGCGCTCGACGTTGTGCGGATGGAGATAGCCCGGCTGGGAGCGGCCGCCAGGAACATGGTCCGAGACGCCATGGATCCGGTGCTCAGCGGAACTCAGGAAGACCTGAGCGACCTCGAGCACATGGACGAGGACGTCGACCGGCTTCACGGCGCGCTGGTCACCTACCTGGGAAGACTGTCGCTCGAGAACCTGACCGAGACCCAGTCGCACCGCCTCTCAGAGTATTTGTCGGGCTCCAACTACTTCGAGAACATCGGCGACATGATCGAGACCAATCTCGTCGAAGCCGGGCGGAGCCGCATAGAACAAGGGCTCAGTGTGAGCCCATCGACCCGCGAGATCTTGCGTGAGCTCCATCTCAAGGTGACCTGGACCGGAGAGCGCGCGACCGAAGCGATCGCGGCGGACGACAAGGATGTGGCGCTTCAGGTGATCAAGGCCAAGGCCGAGATCAACCGGATGGCCGTCGAAGCCGAGGGCCATCTCGCCGCGCGCCTGACGGCCACCGAGGGTGACCGTCTGGCGGTTTTCAGGATCGAATCCGAGCTCGTCGAGGCCCTGAGACGAATCTACTACTTCGCCAAGAGGATCGCTCGGCTGGTCGTCGAGGAAACCGCACCTTACGCGCGAGGCGGCAAAGGGCAAGCTCGCCAGGAGCCGTTGTTCGCCGACCCGACCGACGGGAGCTCATCACGGCTCTCCTGACTTCACCCTCCGGAGGAAGCATGGGATCGAAGAAACCCGAAGCCAGCCAGCCGATCTTGGTTGCCGTCGACTTTTCCGCCCATTCGGCCAAAGCGCTTCTCTGGGCCGCTCGCGCGGCGGAGTGCTTCCGGGCGCCTCTCGTGGTGGTTCACGTGGTCCACGACCCCGGCTCGGCGCCGGGCTACTACCACCAGCCGGACAAGAAGAAAAAGAAGTACCTTCGGCGAATGAAGGAGGCGGCCGCCGAGATGATGAACGAGTTTCTGGTCGAGGTCCGAAAGACAAGCCCCGATATCGCAATCCTCGACGATCTGGACTGCCGACTGGTGTCAGGGCTCCCGGTGACCCGAATCCTGGAGATTGCCAAGCGCACCAACGCTCGGATGATCGTTATGGGGAGCCGTGGGCGAACCGGACTGCCGCACCTCCTGCTGGGCTCCAAGGCCGAGAAGGTCACTCAACTCTCGCCGATCCCGGTTACCATAGTGAAGGACTCAAGCGGCGACAAAGGCAAAAAGTGATGGGGGAAAGCAAGAGAGAAAAAGGCGGCGGTGCCCCCACTCAGCCGGTGATCACTTCCACCTCCCGGATCCGCGAAGCCGTCTCCCGAATCGTCGACAGCCTGCCCCCGGATGCGCCGCTCGAGGCCGCTCGAGCGGCGCGCCGGCAGCTCACCAGAAAAGAGAGCAAACGCGTCATCCAGGGCGCGCTCGAGCGGCACTTCACCAAAGAAGAGCTGGTGCCGTACCAAGCCGAGTTGATCAAGCTACTTCAGCACCTGGAGGTCACCGGCAAGAAGATCATCATTCTCTTCGACGGTCGCGACGCCTCGGGAAAGGGCGGCACGATACGGCGCGTGGTCCGCTATCTGAACGAAAAACACTACCGCGTGGTGGCACTCGGGAAACCCACCGAGGAACAACGCACCGAGCTTCACATGAAGCGCTATATCGAGCACTTCCCCCACGCCGGAGAACTCGTGCTGTTCGATCGCAGCTGGTACAACCGAGCCATGGTGGAGCCGGTGATGGGCTTCTGTACGCCACGCCAGTATCGCGAGTTCATGCGTCGGGTGGTGGGTTACGAGGAACGGATCTTGGCCGACGGAACGACTCACCTGATCAAGCTCTACTTCTCGGTGTCGAAAGACGAGCAACAGCGCCGCTTCGAGCGCCGCCGGAACGACCCCCTGCGACAGTGGAAGCTGAGCGAGGTCGACCTGCAGGCCCAGGCTCTGTGGGACGAGTTCACCGAGAAGAAGTATCGGCTTCTGCAAAAGACCCACACTCCCGAGTCACCCTGGTGGATCGTGCGCTCGGACGACAAGCACCTCGCCCGACGTGAGACGCTCAAGCTGATCCTGAAGCTCAATTCCTACCGGGGGCGCAGTCGCAAGCTCGGTTTCGAGCCCGACCCGCGTGTCGTCATCTCCGGCGACCAGGAACTGAAAGTCATGAAAGCCCAGCGCAAGAAGCACGGCCGCTTCCTCGGCTGAGCCCTCGACGAGCTTTCCGCCGTTACATGTCCATATAGGGCATCGCCGGAGTGTGGCCACAGAGTCGCGAGTGCACCGTCAAGACGCCCCGGTGATGAGCCGTGTGGTCCTGGATGGCACCGAAGTGTTCCTTGGTCGTCTTGAGCTGTTCCACAAACGGCTGCGAGTCCATGAGCTCCTCCAGAATCAGGGATAAACGTAGCTGGCTTGCAAGCCCAGCGGCAAGCCGATCATCCAGTAGATGACCAGAAAAACGGTCCAGGTTACCAGCAGGGTTATCGAGTAGGGCAGCATCAACGATGTCACGGTGCCGATGCCGGTCTTCTTGACCCAGCGCTGGCAAAAAGCGACCACCAGAGGAAAATACGGCATCAATGGGGTGATGATGTTGGTGGTCGAGTCTCCGACTCGGTAGGCGGCCTGGGTGAGCTCGGGCGACAAGCCGACCTGCATCAGGATCGGAACAAAGATCGGTGCCAGCAGAGCCCACTTGCCCGAAGCCGAGCCGACCAAGAGGTTGACCACTGTGCTCAACAGGATGATCCCGATAATGGTGATCGTACCGGGCAGACCCAGGGCTTTGAGGAAGTCGGCGCCCTTGACCGCCAGCAGCGCTCCGAGATTGGAACGCCCGAAGGCGGCCGTAAACTGGGCACAGAAGAAAATCATGGTCAGGTAGTAACCCATGGTGGCCATGGTCTTGCTCATGCCCTGGATCAGGTCCCGATGGTCTTTCACCGTTCCGGCGACATAGCCGTAGACCGCGCCCGGAATCAGAAACAGCAAGAAGATCAGCGGCACGATCGACTGCATGATCGGCGCGCTGAATGAGGTGATCGAGCCATCGCTCGAACGAAGCGGGGAGTCGGCGGGCCATACCCAGAAAACCAGCAGGACCAACCCGAGAGCCATAGCCGCAAGGCCGGCCCAGAGTCCCTTCTTTTCCTTCGCGTCGAGGTCGTGCATCTGGGTCAACTCGACCTCGTCGCCATCGAGCTTGGTCCCCTTCAGGCGCGGTTCGATGATCTTGTCGGTGATGTACCACCCGATCAGGATCACCAGAATGCTCGACGCGCTGGTAAACGCCCAGTTACAGAGTGGATTCACTTCGCGAGCGGGATCGAGGATCTGGGCCGCCGACTGGGTAAACCCCTGAAGCAGCGGGTCGATGCCCGATGGGATGAAGTTCGCACTGAAGCCGCCGGAGACTCCGGCGAAAGCGCACGCGATACCGGCCAGCGGATGGCGCCCTGCGGCATAGAAGATCACGCCGCCGAGAGGTATCACCAGCACGTAGCCGGCGTCCGCCGCGGTATGGCTGACGATCGCGACCAGGAGGAGCATCGGCGAGAGAAGAGACTTCGGCGTAAAACCGATCAACCCCTTCAAGCCGGCGTTGATGAAGCCGGAGTGCTCGGCGACGCCGACTCCGAGGAGGGCCACCAGGACCACGCCTAGAGGCGCGAAGCCGGTAAAGGTGGTGACCATCTGCGCTAGAAATGCCGCCATCGAGGAGCCGGTGAGCTGGTTCTGTACCGCGAGGGTTCGCGCGGCATCTCTGCCCGGAACCGTGAACTGATAATCGGCGAGCAGCCAGGAGGCCAGCCATACCAGAGCCAGGGCGATGACAAAGAGCATCGCGGGGTCGGGCAGCTTGTTGCCAATCCGCTCGACCCAGGCCAGCGCCCGGTATACCCACCCCTTGGGTTCGACGCCAGCTGGCTCCGCTGACTTGGCGCTTTTCGGCTCGTTCTTCTCAGACTCCGTCGCGTCGGTCATGGCCGGCCCTCACCAGTTGGTCTGTCTGTTCGGATCTCGCCGAGGCCGCTCCGACCGAGTGTCGTGAGCGCACCGAGGGGCTTCCTCGGCCTGCCTCGGCCCCGTCTTCCGTTTTGCTGGGGCAGGAGTCTAGCAGAGCCAGAAATCGCCTTGGGGCTCAGTCCTCCGAGCTCGGCAGCGCTTCGAGGACGGTCCTGAGCGTCTTGATCCGGGCCCAGCGCTTATCGTTGCCTTCGACGACCGTCCAGGGCGCCTGCTGCGTGCTGGTCTTGAGCAGCATGTCGATCACCGCCCTCTCGTACTGGTCCCATTTCGCTCGATTGCGCCAGTCTTCGTCGGTCAGCTTCCAGCTCTTGTGGCGGGTCTTCTTGCGCAGCTCGAACCGTTTCACCTGCTCTTCCGGACTGATGTGGAACCAGAGCTTTACTACCGAGGCCTGTGAGTCGATGAGCTGACGTTCGAAATCGTTGATCTCTCGGTACGCGCGCTGCCACTCGGCCGGCTCGGCGAGGCCTTCGACGCGCTCCACCAAAACTCGGCCATACCAACTCCGATCGAAGATCAGGATCTGCTTCTCCCGCGGCGACAGCAGTCGTTGCCAGAAGCGCCAGAGGTACTGGTGCGCGAGCTCCTCCTCGGTCGGAGCGGCGATCGAGAACACCTGATAGCTGCGGGGATCCAGGCTCTGGGTCAAGCGCCGAATCGCGCCACCCTTTCCGGCCGCATCCCAACCCTCCAGAACCATGATTAGGGACCGGCGCGCCGAATAGAGCTCGCGAGACCTCCGGAGAAGCTCGAGCTGGCACTCGCGCAACTGCTCGCCATACTCCTCCGGCTCGAGAGACAGGCTGAGGTCGACCTGATTGAGCACCCGGGCTACCCGACCTCTCCGTTGACTTCCGGGCTCTCTTCGTCGTCGGCGAAGTCCTCGGACATCAACCCGCGCTCTTCGAGGGCCGCTTCGAGCCTGGAGGCAAGAGTTTCGATCACCCTGAAGCGAGCCCACCTCGAGTCGGTGGCCGAAAGGATCGTCCACGGACTCCACACCGCTTCCGTGTGCTGCAGTAGCTCCTCGACCGCCGCCAGATGCTCCTCGTAATGCTCGGGCTTCTGCCAGGCGCCTTCCAGTGCCTTCCAGCTCAGCCCCGGATCCTGCTCCCACTTCTCGTAGCGCCTGAGCTGTTCGTCGTGACTGATGTGGAGAAAGAACTTGACGAGCACATAGCCGTCGTCGGCAAGCCAGCGCTCGAAGTCACCGATGTCACGCAGTGACCTTCTCCACCCGATCTCATCATCCAGGTTTCGCGACCGATAGACCAGGGCCCGACGGTTCCAGCTTCGATCGAAGATCGCGATCTTGCCGCGCCTCGGCGCGGCCACCCAGAACGGCCACATCCACGGCATTTCCCGCTCGTGAGTTCGCGGCTCGGTCGTGGTGTGATGAACCTCGAAGCCGCGAGGCTCGAGCTTGCCGGTCAACTTGGCGACGCACCGCCCCTTGCCCGCCGCGTCCCAACCTTCGAATACGATCACCACCGGAATCGACGCCTTCCAGCACAGGCGTTGGAGCTCCCAGAGCCGGTCCTGGAGCGGATTGACGCGCTCCCGGTAGGCGCTCTTGTCGAGGCTGCGCGACAGATCGACGGCTTCCAGCATATATGCAGCTAATCATAGGGCGAGAGCGCCTCCATTTGAACAACCCAAAAAGGTGGCTGCCCCAGCCCCCCCGAGCAGCCGACCCACCCAGTTGGAGTACGATCTGACCTCGCAGAACCCAAGGAGGTATGAGATGACGGTCGAAAGACGCCCGATGATCGCGCTCGTGGCGCTGTTTCTCGCTCTCGTTTGCGCAACCGCAAGTGCCCAAGTCCACGATCCCCGAGCGCTCGGAGCCGACCCCGCGGGCGCGGCGGAGGCCATCGCGCCGACGCTCGAGGGGCTGGGAGATCACCACATGGAGGTCACCACGAGCGAACCCCGCTCGCAGCAGTTCTTCGACCAGGGACTGCGCCTGACCTATGGCTTCAATCATTCCGAGGCTCTTCGCGCGTTCAAGGAGGCCGCCCGTCTCGTCCCGGACAACGCCATGGCCTATTGGGGCTGGGCCCTGGTCCTGGGACCCAACCTCAACCTGCCGATGCTCAGCGAAGTGGCGCCACAGGCCTACGCAGCCATCCAGCAAGCCGTCGCCCTGAAGGACAAGGTCTCGGCCAGGGAGCGCGCCTACATCGAAGCCATGGCCGAGCGCTATAGCGACGACCCGGAGGCCGACCGCGTGGGTTTGGATGCGGCGTATGCCGCCGCAATGGCCGACATCGTGGAACGCTATCCCGACGATCTCGACGCGGCCACCCTGTACGCCGCGTCGCTCATGAACCTCAGTCCCTGGGACTACTGGAACCTCGACGGCAGCCCGAAGCAGAACACAACCGAAATCCTCGACACGCTCCAGTCAGTCGTGGATCGGGAGCCACGGCACGCGGGAGCCCTGCACTACTACATCCACACTGTCGAGTCGCGACATCCGGAGCGTGGCGAGCAGCACGCCGACATGCTGGCCGGCTTGATGCCGGGGGCCGGCCACATGGTGCACATGCCGTCTCACATCTACATGCGAGTCGGGCGCTTCGCCGACTCCTACGAAGCCAACGTCAAGGCCGTGGCCGCGGATGAGGGTTACATCACCCAGTGCCGCGCTCAGGGCATCTACCCGCTCAATTACTACCCGCACAACATTCACTTCATGGCCTGGTCGGCTATGGTCCAGGGCCGCAAAGAAGCCGCGATCGAGGCGTCGCGCAAGATCGTGGACAAGATCCCGCCTCATCTTTCGAGCGACAAGAACACCTGGGGCCTGTACGAGGTCTTTCTGAGCCAACCCATGTTCACCATGGTTCGCTTCGGCATGTGGGACGAGATGCTGGCCGAGCCCAAGCCCGACGTGGAATCCCGGTTCATGACCGGGATTTGGCACTACGGCCGGGGGCTGGCCTACGTGCACACGGGACGCTTGAAAAAGGCGCGCAAGGAGCACCGGCAGCTGAGACAAATGCTGCGGTCCGTCGGCGTCGAGGACCACTACATCGGCTTCGGGACCGCCCGCAAGCTTCTGACCATAGCGGACGAAATTGTCGCCGGTGAGATCGCCGCCAAGGAGGGGCGCGCCCTCGAGGGCCTCGCCCGGCTCGAGCGCGCGGTGCGCCTCGAAGACGGCCTTCTCTACAACGAGCCGCCGGACTGGTACTTCCCGGTTCGCCACTTCTTGGGCGCGATGCTCCTGGACCTCGATCGGCCGGACGAAGCCGAGGTCGTCTATTCAGCCGACTTGCGCAAGAACCCCGAGAACGGCTACTCGCTCTTCGGCCTGCGCCAGGCACTGGAAGCCCAGAAGAAGACCGAGGACGCGGCCGTGGTCGCCGAGCGATTCGAACGGGCCTGGGCCGAGGACGGGCACCGGCTCACCAGCTCCCGGTTCTAGCGGCACCAGAGAGGAGAGGACTACCTGGCCGTGGCACCTACGATCAAAGAGCTGACTCGAGACCGCCTCGACGAGGCCGTGGATGTTCTTTGCGACGCCTTCTACGACTACCCGGTCATGCGGTTCGTTGTCGGGGAGGCCGGCGAGGACTACCCCCGCCGGCTGAGGCGGCTGGTCTCGTTCTTTACGATGGCTCGGTTCATCCACCGAGACCTCGTCTGGGCCCTGACGGACGCCGAAGAGGTTCTCGCGGTGGCCAACATCAACCGCCCCGTAGCGAGCAGGTCGCCCGAGGCACTGGATGAGCAGCGGCGCTCGCTCTGGGCGGACCTCGGCGCAGACGCTCGCGGCCGCTACGAAGAACATGGCAACGCGACCGCCAAGTTCCAGTGGCCGGAGCCTCACTTCCATCTGGGCATGATCGGCGTTCGCCGCGATCAGGCGGCAAAGGGGCACGGACGGCGTCTGCTGGAAGCCCTCCACGACATGTCCTTCTCCGACCCTGACTCCCTGGGAGTGAGCTTGACCACCGAGACTCCGAGTAACGTCGGGCTCTACGAGCGCTTCGGCTACGAGATCGTCGGACACGAGCTCGCGGGCGAGATCGAGACCTGGGGCTTCTTCCGGCCCGACGGTTCCCGGTGAGGTCCAGTCGGGTATTCTGAGTCCGTGGCCGAGACGCGCGATCCCAAGAGGGGCGGAAACGGCGAGGCGGCACCCGCCGGCCCCGCGGTCGACGCCGACGCTCTGTTGCAGGTGGTCGTGCAGGTCGCCGACGAGCTCCACCCGGGCTCGCGCCGGAGGCGCGTGACCCTGGACAGCTCGCTCGAGCGGGATCTCGCCATCGACAGCCTGGGCCGAGTTGAGCTCGTCGGACAGATCGAGAGGGCCTTCGACCTCGCCCTGTCCGAGCGCGTGATGGCGACCGCGGAGACGCCCCGTGACCTCTTGCGGGCGGCGGTCGCTGCGGTGGCGACCGGGCGTCCCAGCTCGGCAGCCGCTCGGTCGGTGGACACGGTCACCGCCGTTCTCGGCGACGCCGAGCCCGCTCCCGAGCGCGCCGAGACTCTGGTCGAGGTTCTGGGGTGGCACGCGAATCGCCATCCCGAGCGCAGCCACGTCGCCTTTCTGGCGGAAAGGGATCAGATCGAAGACCTGACCTACGGAGCTCTCTTCGAACGAGGTAAGGGAGTCGCCCGCGCGCTTCGCGAGCTTGGGCTCGAAAGCGAGCAGACCGTCGGCTTGATGTTGCCCTCCGGCCTCGACTACTTTGCCTCCTTTTTCGGAATTCTCATGGCCGGCGGCGTCCCGGTGCCGCTCTACCCGCCGGCGCGCCTCAGCCAGATCGAGGACCATCTGCGCCGACAGGCCGGCATCCTGAATACGGCCCAAGCCCGCTTCCTGATCACGGTTGCCGAAGTCATGCCGCTCGCTCGCCTGGTGCGAGCCCATGTCGGCAGCTTGACGCGAGTCATGACTCCAGCCGAGCTCACCGTCGACGGACCGACGGCGAGCTTGCCCGTGGTCCGTGCCAACGACATCGCGTTTCTCCAGTTCACCTCGGGCTCGACGGCCGACCCAAAGGGCGTGATTCTCACCCACGCCAATCTCTTGGCCAACCTGCGCTCGATAGGTCGTGCGGCGGAGCTGACCCCGAACGACCGGGTGGTCAGCTGGCTGCCCCTCTACCACGACATGGGCTTGATTGGTGCATGGATGGGCAGCCTCTATTTCGCGATGCCGTTGACGCTGATGTCGCCGCTTGCCTTTCTGGCCCGGCCCGCGCGCTGGCTTCAGGCGGTCCATCGCTACCGAGCGACGCTCTCCGCGGCTCCGAACTTCGCCTACGAGCTCTGCCTAAAGAAAATCGAGGATGACGAGATCCAAGGGCTCGATCTTTCCTCTTGGAGAGGATCACTCAACGGCGCCGAGCCGGTGAGTCCAAGAACCATCGAGGAGTTCACCGAGCGCTTCGCTCCCTACGGCTACCGGCCGGGAACGATGATGCCGGTCTACGGACTGGCGGAGTGCTCTCTCGCCCTGGCGTTCCCCCCCATCGGTCGCGGACCGGTGGTGGACAGAGTGGACCGTGAGCAGCTCGCCGTCGCCGGACGCGCCGAGCCAGTGTCCCACGACGGTGGGGAAGATTACGACGATGCCGATGCCCTCAGCTTCGTTGGCGCCGGCTTCACCCTGATCGACCACGAGATCCGCATCGTCGACTCGACCGGCGCGGAGGTCGGAGAACGCCACGAGGGCAAGATCCAGTTTCGAGGGCCGTCGGCGACCAGCGGCTACTTTCGCAACCCGGAAGCGACTAGGAAGCTCTTTGACGGCGACTGGCTCGACTCGGGCGACCTGGGCTACATCGCCGCCGGCGAGTTGTTCGTCACCGGACGCGCCAAGGACCTCATCATCCGTGCGGGGCGCAATATCTATCCCCAGGAACTGGAAGAGGTCGTCGGGAATCTGCCGGGTGTTCGCAAGGGATGCGTGGCGGTCTTCGGATCGAAGGATCCTAAGACCGGCACCGAACGGCTAGTTGTCCTGGCCGAGACCCGAGAGACGGACGAGACCGTCCGGCAGGAGCTGCGCGAACGGATCCAGCAGGCGGCAGTCGACCTCGTGGGCACGCCCGCCGACGACGTATCGCTGGTGCCACCTCGAGCCGTGCCCAAGACCTCGAGCGGTAAACTGAGGCGGGCGGCCGGGCGCGAGCTCTACGAAGGCGGCAAGCTCGAGCGACGCGGGCCCGCTTGGCTCCAGGTCGCACGGCTCGCCGCGTCCGGCGCACGCCCCCAAATCGTCCGCACCGGCCGCGCCGCCAGGGAGTTGGCGCACGCGGGGAGGTTCTGGGCCGTCGTCGGCCTTGCCGCGGTGCCGGTCGCGGCTTCCCTCATCCTGCTCCCCAAGCTGGCTCGCCGGCGTCGCCTGGCCGGTGGCGCGGCGCGCCAGATCGCCCGCCTGACGTCGACTCCGATCCAGGTCGCCGGTGTCGAGCATCTCGAGGGCGACGGCCCCTGGATTGTCGTCGCCAACCACGCGAGCTATCTCGACGGCTTCGCGCTGACCGCCACCCTGCCCACCCAGGGCTCTTTTCTGGCCAAGCGCGAGCTCAAGGACAGTTTTCTCGCCCGACTGCTGCTCGAGCGCCTCGGCACCCTCTTCGTCGAGCGATTCGATCCCAGCAAGGGGGTCCAGGACATACGACGCGCCGCCGAGACCTTGAGGCAGGGCCAATCTCTGCTCCTGTTTCCAGAGGGCACCTTCGACCGCGCCCCCGGTCTGCGGCCGTTTCGGCTCGGCGCCTTCATGCTGGCGGCCGAGAGCGGCGTGCCGGTTGTCCCGGTCGCCATCCGCGGAACCCGCTCGGTCTTGCGTGGAAACAAGTGGTTCCCGCGCAAGGGTCAGATCTCGTTGACGATCCGGCCGCCGATTCGCGCGCAAGGATCCGACATGGCCGCGGCCGCCAAGCTGCGCGACGCCGTCCGCGCCGAGATCCTCGACTACTGCGGAGAGCCCGATCTCGCGGGCGGTGGCAGCTCCGCCACCATGTGAATCGAGACCTGGAGCGGACGAGCCAAGCGGCTCAGCAGTGGCGCCCATCCGGCCGGGATTCGGTACCTGCCGAGTCTCGCCCGGAGCTCCCGATCACTCAGCGCCGGGAACAAGAGCTGCGGCTCGAAGCCGGCCTTCCTGGCGGTTCGCGACCAGGCGCCGCGTCTATGCAGGTTCTCGTTGATGCCCAGATCCTTCTGCTCGCGGCCGAAGCCGCGCCCCAGGCCGAATGTCAGAAATCTCGGCCAGGCCGGCATGGGCTCGTTCAGCAGAACCAGCCGGCCGCCAGGTGCGAGCACCCGGCGAGCCTCGCGAAAAGTCCTTTCCAGGCTCCAGGAGTGGTGCACGCAGGCCGTGGCCCAGACCAGATCGGCGGAGCCGTCGGCGACCGGCAACCGGTTCATGTCGGCCCGGATCCGGCACAGATCCTCGCTGGCCGCCCGCGGCGCGAGGCGCAGATGGTCGGTGATGTCGACCGCGATCACGCGGCACCCGGCGTCGAGGAATGCCCCGCTCAGCAGACAGTGATCGGCACCCAACTCCACCACCAGGCATTCGGGTCTCGGCGGATATCGCTCGAGCATCTCTTGAGCGCGTCGGCGCGTCGTAAAGAACTCCCGAAAGCTCGGGAACTCGGTCAAACGGTGATCGCTCCCGTCCACCCGGCCTTGGTCCAATGCCACGAGCAGCTCTCGGATTCTCCGTCGCGTCGCCGGCTCCCGGCTGTCCAGGGCAGCGACGGCCTCGATTTCGTGCTGGACAATCGGATGAGGCCGATCCAGAAAATTGGCGACGTCCTCGTCTACCTGAAACTCTGCCCCACAACCCGGGCACTCCAACTCGTCCTTTCGGCGCACCAGGTCGCGAGCTCCGCAGCGCACGCACCGGAGCAGCGGCAACAGCCAATCTCTCACTTTCCCGAGAATAGCCGATCGCTCTCGAATCGGCCCCGGACAACCGAGAGTCCCCACGGTGCCCGTCCCTGCAGGTAGCCCAGCGTCCCACCTGCACGTGCACGCTTCGCCACCTCAAGAGTGCTGGCCGAAGCCTGTGGGCGCGCAACAGAATCGGCTGGGTTCTGATCTAATCGGACTGAGCCAATTGGTGGTTTCCATGCACGAGTACTCCATCGTCCAGGCGCTCATGTCCCAGGTCGAGACTGAAGCCCGCAAGCACGGCGCGGTCTCGGTCGACAGGATCGAGCTCAAGATCGGCGAGCTTTCGGGTATTGAAGTGGATCTTCTGCGGACGGCTTTCGAGGTTTTCCGCGATCGGTCGATCTGTGCTCGCGCCGAGCTCGAGATCGAAGTCGTGCCCGCGGAATGGAGCTGCCCTACCTGTCGCGAGTTACTCGAGGCGGGCGCCCGATTGCAGTGCCCCGACTGCAAGCAACCCGCTCGACTTCTGAGCGGCGACGAGATCGTTCTCCAGAGAATCGAAATGGAGGCTGCGTAATGTGCGAGACCTGCGGCTGCGGTGATCCCGAGCTGGTACCCATCGAGATCCAAGAGAGCATTCTGGCGGGCAACGATCGCGTTGCCGCACACAACAGGGAGCATTTCGCCGGCGCCGGCGTTCTGGCGATCAACCTCATGGGCTCGCCCGGATCGGGCAAGACGGCACTGCTCGAGGCAACGGCCGCGGCATGGTCTGGAAAGGTCCGCCTGGGAGCGATCAGCGGCGACCTCGCCACGAGCCGTGACGCCGATCGCCTAAAGGCCGCGGGCATTCCGTCCCTCTCGATCACGACCGGATCGTCGTGTCATCTGGACGCCGAGCTGGTGCACAAGTCCCTTCACGACCTCGACTGGCGAGATCTGGATCTCCTGGTCATCGAAAACGTCGGCAACCTGGTTTGCCCCGCGGTCTACGATCTCGGGCAAGCGGTCAATGTGGTCGCCCTGGCAGTCACCGAGGGCGAAGATAAGCCCCTCAAGTACCCGGTGATGTTCCGCAAGGCCGACCTCGTCCTGCTCACCAAGACCGACCTCCTGCCCCATCTCGAGGTCGACGTCTCGGTGATCGAGGACGGCCTGGCCCGTACGATGCCGACCGCCGCCATGATTCCGGTCTCGGCAAAGACCGGTGAAGGCATGGACGATTGGCTCACCTGGCTCGAGGCTCAGCGGAAGGCTGTCACCGGCGCCGGCGTCTCCACCAAGGCGGCGGCCGGATAGGTGATCGCCGTGTCCGAGGAGCTGCTTTTTCTCGGTGCGACGGCGGCCTCCGTCGGCTTCGTGCACGCCCTGGTCGGTCCGGATCACTACCTTCCCTTCATCACCCTGGCGCGGGCTCGACAGTGGTCCGCTGCGCGAACCGCGGGCGTGACCCTCGCCTGCGGCGCGGGTCACGTGGCGGGCTCGATTCTGCTGGGTTCGCTCGGCATTGCGCTGGGCTGGACTCTCGGTGGCTTCGAACGAGTCGAGGCTCTGAGGGGAGCGCTCGCCGGCTGGCTGCTGCTCGGATTCGGCTTGGCCTACCTGGCCTGGGGCCTACGCCAGGCGCAACGCGCTCGACCGCACAGCCACTGGCACAGCCACGCCGACGGCACCCTCCACACTCACCAGCACACCCACGTCGCCGCGCATGCCCACGTCCACGAGTCGACCTCCGAAGGCCGCCCGGGACCGATCCGCCGCATGACGCCGTGGGCGCTGTTCCTGATCTTCGTGCTGGGACCCTGCGAGCCGCTGATTCCACTGCTGATGATTCCCTCCTCGATTCGTGACTGGACCGGCATCGCCGTCGTCGCAGCGGCCTTCGCGGTCGCGACGCTGATCACGATGACCTCGGTGGTCCTCGCCGGCCGGCTCGGCGCCGCCCGGCTCCCCGACGGCTCCTGGCAACGCTGGGCCCACGCCAGCGCCGGGCTCGTCATCGCTTTGTGCGGCTTGGCGATCCAGCTGGGACTCTGAACCTACCCAGAAGGGTGGGTCCCCGCCTGTCCAGGCGTGTCTGGACAGACCGCCTGTTGAGTTCTTGCGCCATCGCCCTGCCTCGTGGAGCATTTCGACGTCCTTTCGCAACCCCGATTCTCCTGGAGGTGCAGGCATGCCCGAAGCCCGCGACTGGTTTCTCGAAGAGTTGCAGAGGCGAGGTGTCTCGCGAAGAGACTTCCTCGGCTTTTGCGGCGTCATGACAACCGTGCTCGCCCTGCCCAAGGTGGCAGGAGCGAAGATCGCCGAGGCCATTGAAACCAAGGAGAAACCCACCTTGGTCTGGCTCGAGTTCCAGGACTGCGCCGGGAACACGGAGTCGTTCCTCCGGGCCGGCCGGCCCACGGTCGCCGACATTGTCCTGGACACTCTCTCGGTCGACTACCACGAGACCATCATGGCGGCCGCCGGGCACCAAGCCGAGGAGGCTCTGGCCAAGGTCGTGGCCGAAAAGCCGGGCGGCTACATCGCTGTGGTGGAAGGCTCGATTCCGACCGGAGCCAACGGCGCCTACTGCACGATCGGAGGCCGTGCCGCGATCGACATCGCGCGCGAGGTCTGCGGCAACGCCGCCGCAACCATCGCCATCGGCACCTGCGCCGCGTTCGGCGGCCTACCGGCGGCGGCACCCAACCCGACCGGGGCGCTGTCGGTGGCCGATGCGGTACCGGGCGTCAAAAACCTGATCAATCTGCCCGCCTGCCCTGCCAACGCCGAGAACCTAGTTGGAACCGTCGTCTACTACCTGACCTTTAACCGCTTCCCACCGCTCGACCGCTACCGTCGGCCGCTGTTCGCCTACGGCAAATCGATCCACGACAACTGCGAGCGGCGCGCCCACTACGACGGCGGCCAGTACGTCGAAGCCTGGGGCGACGAGGGACATCGCACTGGTTACTGCCTCTACAAGATGGGCTGCAAGGGCCCGGTGACCTACCAGAACTGCCCCAATGTCGGCTGGAACGAGGGCACTAACTGGCCGATCGGCTGCGGCCACCCCTGCATCGGCTGCGCCGAGCCCGACTTCTGGGACAAGATGACACCCTTCTACACCCACCTGGCGGGCTTCCCCGGCTTCGGCAAGCACTCCAAGGTCGACAAGGTCGGCATGTGGGCCACCGCCGGCGTGGCGGCCGCCTTCGCCGCCCACGGTTTCGTCCAGCTCGGCAAACGCTGGAAGCACAAGGAGCTCGAGCACCAGCAGGTGTACCAGCCACCGGCCGACAGTGCGGAGCCTGTCAAGAAGGCGATTAAAGAGGGCAAGGAAGGAGACCAGGCATGACTCACGTCGTTGTGGATCCGGTAACCCGAATCGAAGGCCACCTGCGCATCGAAGCGGAGGTCGACGACGGCAAGGTCAGCGATGCCTGGTCGTCGTCGACCATGTTCCGCGGCGTCGAGATCATCCTCAAGGGCCACGATCCGCGCGACGCGTGGGCCTTCACCCAGCGGATCTGCGGGGTCTGCACCACTGTGCATGCGATCACCTCGATCCGGGCGGTCGAAGACGCGATCGGGGCCGAGCCGCCACCGAATGCCCGAATCCTGCGCAACCTGATCATGGCCTCCCAGATGGTCCAGGATCACGTCGTCCACTTCTACCACCTGCACGCCCTGGACTGGGTCGACATCGTTTCTGCGCTGTCGGCCGACCCGGCGGCCACCGCCAACCTCGCTCAGTCAATCTCCCCCTGGCCGCTGTCGAGCAAGACTTACTTCACCTCGATCAAGGATCGTGTCGCCGCGTTCGTTGAACGAGGTCAGCTCGGCCCATTCGGCAACGCCTATTGGGGGCATTCGGCCTACCGTCTGCCGCCGGAGGCCAACCTGCTCGCCGTCGCCCACTATCTCGAGGCGCTGGACTGGCAGCGAGAGTTCATAAAGATCCACGCCATCCTGGGGGGCAAGAACCCCCATCTCCAAAGCTTCCTGGTCGGTGGCATGGCGACCCCGGTCGACCCCGACAAGCAGGCGTCCCTCAACATGACGTCTATCTCGGCCATGCGCAAGCTGATCCAGCAGGCGAAGACCTTCGTCGAGCAGGTCTATATCCCGGACCTGCTCGCGGTCGCCTCGTTCTACAAGGACTGGGCCGGCTACGGCGCCGGCGTCGGCAACTACCTCGTCTATGGTGAGTATCCTGAGACCGACGGCGACAACGCCCCGCTCTACCTGCCGCCGGGAGTCATCCGCAATCGCGATCTCGGAACGGTCGAAGCGCTCGATCCCGCCAAGATCACCGAGTACGTGACGCACTCTTGGTTCGACTACGCGGGCGGGGACGATCAAGGTCTGCCGCCGTCGCAAGGCGAGACCCGGCCCAACTACACCGGCCCCGAGCCGCCCTACGAGCGGCTCGACACCAACGGTAAGTACAGCTGGCTCAAGTCGCCGCGCTACGAGGACCAGCCGATGGAGGTCGGTCCCCTGTCCCGGATGCTGGTCGCCTATGCCTCGGGTCATCCTCGGGTCCAAGAGCTGGTCGGCTATGCACTGGGGCAACTGGGCGTGGGACCTGAAGCCCTGTTCTCGACTCTGGGCCGGGTGGCCGCCCGCGGCATCGAAACCCTGGTTCTGGCCGAGAAGCTAGAGGGCTGGCTCGACGAGCTCGCCGACAACATGGGGCGCGGGGACCTGCGCATCCACGACAACTCGAAATGGGACCCCAAGAGCTGGCCCAAGGACTGCACGGGCGCCGGCTTCCACGAAGCCCCGCGCGGCGCCCTCGGCCACTGGGTTCACATCGTCGACGGCGAGATCGCCAACTACCAGTGTGTCGTGCCTTCGACCTGGAACGCCGGCCCCAGGGACGCGATGGGCCAGCCCGGACCGTACGAGGCCGCGATCGTCGGCAACCCGGTCGCCGATCCCGAGCAGCCGCTCGAGATTCTGCGCACGGTCCATTCCTTCGATCCGTGCATGGCCTGCGGCGTGCATGTCCTCGATCCACACGGCAACGAGCTGGTGAAAGTGAGAGTCCAATGACCGAGCATACCCTGGCCGCTCCGACCGAAGATCTGGGCCTGGCCAACGTTTACGTCTGGGAGTGGCCGGTGCGCGTCTGTCACTGGCTGATCGCGGGCTCGATCTGGGTGCTCTCGATCACCGGGCTCTACATCGGCAACCCGATGCTGACCGCGCCGGGCGAGGCCAGCCAGCACTTCATCATGGGCACCGCCAAGCTGATCCACTTCTACACGGCGATCGTCTTCACCTTGTCGGTGCTGTCACGAGTCCTGTGGATGTTCATTGGCAACAAGTATTCGCACTGGGACAAGTTCGTGCCGGCGACGCGCATCCGGCGCAAGGGTCTCTTGCCGACGTTGCGCTACTACCTCTTCGCCCTTCGCCTGCCGCCCGGCTTTGTCGGCCACAACCCGCTCGCGGGTGTCTTCTACACCTTCGTCTTCATCGCCTATCTGGTCATGATCGCCACCGGTCTGGGCATGTATGCGGCCAGCGCTCACGTCGACTCGCCGATGCGAATCTTCACTTTCTTCCTGCCCCTTGTCGGCGGTCTGCAAACCGCGCACTGGATTCATCACATTGTCATGTGGCTGCTCTGGATGTTCATCGTGCACCACATCTACAGCGCGGTGATGATGTCCCAGGTCGAGGCCAATGCGACGGTCGAGTCGATCTTCTCCGGCCACAAGATGGTGCCGCGGGAGGACCTGATCTACTCCGGGTACCGATTCATCGACAGGCACACGCACCGTGGCGGATAGCGAGCGTTCGCTGCTCGTTCTCGGGCTCGGCAACCTGCTCTGCGCCGATGACGGCCTCGGCGTGCATGCCGTACACTCGATTCTCGAGCGCTACGAGATTCCGGACACCACGCGCGTGCTGGACGGCGGCACCCTGGGTCTGAGCCTGCTGTCGTGTTTCGACGGAGCGGACGACGTCATTCTGATCGACGCCATCGCCGCCGACGGCCCCGCCGGTACCCTGGTGCGGCTGGAGGGCGACGAGGTGGCTCCGGCCGTGCGCAACCGGCTTTCCTGCCATCAGATCGGCGTGGCCGATCTTCTCGACGCCCTGGAACTGCTGGAGAGCTACCCCGAGCGGGTGATTCTGTGCGGGATAGTCCCGGAATCTCTCGAGCTCGACACCAACCTGTCGCCGCGAGTCGCGGCCAACCTTCCGCATCTGATCGACGGCGTCGTCGCCGAGGCGGCTCGACTCGGCTTCGAGTTCCTGGTCAAGAAGAAAGTTCAGACCGATGGGGCCGCGGTGGCTCACGGCCGCTTGCCTGCTGCTGTTCCTCGGGGGCTGTAGAGGCACCGACGGAGACCTGCCCCCGAAGTATCGTCGCGTGACGGTACCTGAGGGCGTGCTTGTGGCGCAGGATGCCCGCCTTCGCGGGCGGCAGCTCTTTCTCGAGCATTGCGCGCTCTGCCACGGCGAGGCGGCAGACGGCAGGGGTCGGCGCCAGAATCTCTCGAGCCGTCCCGCCGACTTCACCGACCCGCTCTGGCGCGAGCGGACCTCCCCTCGTCGAGCCTACTTTGTCATCCGCGAGGGAGTACGGGGTACGGCGATGGCCGGCTGGAAAACCCTCGAGGAAGAAGAAACCTGGGATCTCGTCGCGCACGACCTCTCGGTCGCCGAGACCGGGCCCTGACGGACCTGTCGCTTGCGCGATGGATTCAGCCGGCGCAGCAAGGAACCTGTGAGAAGGGCAGGCTAGGAACGCCGCGCGTCGGTGGGGCGACCGAAACCGTACTTGTGGATCTTGTTGTAAAGCGTGCCCCGGTCCACCTCCAGTGTGCGCGCCGCCCGGGCGACGTTCCACTCGCAGCTTTCAAGCACCGAGCGAATGTGCTCCTTCTCGACTTCGCTCAGGGAAAGAGAGCCTCCGCGGGCGGTCGACCCGGTGACTCTGACCGGCAGATCTCCAACCTCGATCGAGGGAGGCGAGGCGACGACGACCGCCCGCTCGATCGCGTTCTGCAGCTCACGGACGTTGCCCGGCCAGGAGTATGCGGTCACCGCCTCGAGCGCCGCCGGCGAGAGCTTCAGCGGCCGGCGGTTCATCGCCCGAGCGAAATGGCCGAGAAAGTGCTCAGCGAGCAGGAGAACGTCTTCGGGCCGCTGCCGCAAGGGCGGGATGTCGATGGTGAATACGTTGATCCGCCAATAGAGATCCTCGCGAAAGGCGCCGCGCTGCACCATTTGCTCGAGGTCCTGGTTGGTGGCCGTGATCACCCTGAAGTCGACGGCGACGGGCCTTTCTCCACCTACGCGGGTCACCACCTTGTCCTCCAAGACCCTAAGCAGCTCGACCTGCACCCGTTGACTGACCGCACCGATCTCGTCGAGGAAGATCGTGCCGCCGTCCGCCAGTTCGAATTTCCCGCTGCGGCGCTCGTCGGCGCCGGTGAAGGAGCCCTTCTCATGACCGAAGAGCTCGCTCTCGAGAACGCCTTCGGCCAGCGCGCCGCAGTTGACGACCACGAGCGGCCCGTAGCGGCGTGGTGAACCGGCGTGAATAGCTCGAGCAACGAGCTCTTTGCCGGTGCCGGACTCGCCCTTGATCAAGACCGTGGAGTCGGCTTGGGAGATCGAGCTGATCTGATCGAGAATCCGCTGCATCGCCAGCGAGTCACCGACGATGGCGGTCGGCGCAAAGAGAGCGTCAAGACGCTCCTTGAGCCGGACGTTCTCGCTCGTGAGCGCGCGGTGCTCTATGGCTCGACGCACCAGGCGGGAGAGGTCCTCGGGGTTGAACGGCTTGGTGATGTAATCGTAGGCGCCCGCCTTGAGCGCCGTGACCGCCGACTCGACCGAAGCGTGGGCGGTCATGATAACTACCGGCAGATCCGGCCGGGCCGCCGCCAAGCGAGACTGGAGCGTCAGCCCGTCGGTGCCGGGCATTTTGATGTCGACGAAGGCGACGTCAAAGTCAGCGAGCCCAGCCAACCGTAGCGCCTCCTTCGCGCTACTGGCGGCGCCGACCTCGTAACCGTCCTCACGGAACCAATCGGTCAGCGACTCGAGCACAATCGGCTCGTCGTCGACCACCAGAATCGAGCCCCTCGGGATCTGCTCCGGATCCTTCCTCATCGGTCTACCTCCGGGTCGGTGCGCTGCGCACCGGCCGTCCCCAGGTCCTGGCGGAGCGGCAACCGGATCGTGAACAGAGTACCTCTACCCGGCTCCGAGACCGCCTCGATCGTACCGTGGTGTCGCTCCACGATGCCGTAGACCACCGCGAGTCCGAGTCCGACACCGCTGCCCTCCTCCTTGGTGGTGAAGAACGGCTCGTAGATGTTGTCCAAGTGCTCGGCGGGAATGCCCCGGCCGGTGTCCCTCACTTCCAAAACGACCTCGCCGGTCGAAGTGTCGTGGCGGGCGCTGAGGGTCACATTGCCGTCGGCGGGCGTCGCCTCGACGGCGTTCAGCGTGAGCGCCACGATCATCTGTTGGATCTGAGAACCGTCGCAGGTGACGCTCGGCAGCTTCTCCTCCACTTCCAGCTGCAGCTCCACGCGCTTTGCGTTGACCTGGTGGCGCAGCAACATGACACACCTCTGGAGCAGAGGCTCGAGCTCTTGCCGGGTGAAGGAGACGGCCGGTGACCTGCTGAAGAGCAACAGATCGCGCACGATCTTGCTGCAGCGGAGCGCTTCCTCTTCGATCAGTCCCAGGATTCGCTCGGTCTCGTCATCCTGCGGCGTGGGTCGAGGATCGGCCCGATCCGGAGCGAAGTGCCTGCGCTTCAACAAACGGGCGTAAGTGCTGATACCGGTCAGTGGGTTGTTGATCTCGTGCGCAACGACCGCGGCCAGCTTGCCCAGAGAGGCCATCTTTTCGACCCGTAACAACCGCTGGTGGGCGGTTTCGAGCTCGACGGTCTTCTCCTGCACTTTCTGCTCGAGAGTCTTGCTCCAGCGCTCGAGGACAATCTGAGCGCGGCCGAGCTTGGCGATCATCGTGTTCCAAGCCTCCGTCATGGCGCCGATCTCGTCCCCGGAATGCACCGGGATATGGGTCGAGAGCTCACCCGCTGCCACCCTGGTGGCGGCGGCGGTCAGCCTGCCTACCGGCTGCAGCACCATTCGCCACGTCAGCAGCCCGACCAGGACGCAAAGGGCGGCCACCGTGCCGAACAGCCCTAGCAGCATCTGTCGCTCCGAGGCGGCGAGGAACTCCTCGGTTTCGGAGAGCGAGAGGTGGACATCCAGGACTCCGAGGATGGTGCGCGTGGACGGGTGCGCATGGCACGAAGCGCTGGCGCAGGAAGGCTCGTTGCGGATCGGAGCGATGACCGCCAGGAGTCTCCTGCCGTCTTCCGTCTCGAAGATGCGCGCTCGATCCTCCTGCGTCGGGCGCTCGAGGACCTCGCCCGGACGGTGGCACGAGACGCACTCCTCGGCGATCATGTCGACCGCGGTCCCGATCTCGGTCCGATCGGTCGAGCTGCGAATGCGGCCCCGCTTGTCCAACAGTCGGATCCGCTCGACCGTCGGCTTGGCGGCGATCGTATCGATGATGCGCCCGACCTCTCCCGGCCGGTTGCGCATCATCGCCTCGCGCGTCGAGCGGCAGATATCGTCGGCCCGCTCGGTGGCGCTGGCCAAAACCAACCGTGTGAGGTGGGAGCGCTGCAGGCGGAGGTTCCAGGCACCGGCGGCAATCAGCACGCCGACGGCGGCCAAACAGAAGGCCGCTCCCAGGCGAAGCATCAAACGGCTTCTCAACGCCCGACGCATCAGGCCTCCTTTCTCTTCGCCCTCCGGGCCGGATCCAATCCGGTCCTCAGGACCCAGAATAGCGCGTTTCGGTCGGCTAAGAGGCCCCTCACCGTGGAAAAAGTCGACACCACGTGGGGAGGATCTCGGCACCGGTGCGAGTCCTGGATTCGTGGTGTCTGCCTCATTTCAGCCAAGCTGTTGAAAGATTCAACGGTGAGGCGCCTGGTGCACAACAGAGCATTACGACCTAAAGCCCTATAAATCAAGAGTTTACGAATTGTTCCGGGCCCGGCGGCAGGTGGCATCTCCCTTGCGACTCAGAGCGGTTGTCGGGCGGTGAACGAACAGCGAGCAACGAACGAAAGGAGAGGAGGCCAAGAGCATGTCCCATCTGAGGCGAGTCACCCACATTCACGCGCCGCTTGAAGCCGTCTACGCGACGGCCCACGATCCGAAGCACTGGTCGGACTGGTATGTGGGGATCAGCGACGAGAAAAAACTGGAGGCCGGTCCAGGCCGGTCGAGGTACCTGATGGTCGGCACCCCTTTCCCGCTCACCCAGAAGGTGCTCGACGATCACGTCAGCAAGAAGGAGGCCCGGTGGAAGACCAGGACCGAGGGTGACGCCGAGATCGCCGAGGTGGGCCCCGTCTGCGGGCTTCTTATGCTCTCCGGCGAGCAGGACTGGCTCTACCGGCCGAAAGACGGTGAGACCGAAGTAGCTGTAGCTCTCGATTTCACCGTGCCAGAGCATCTTGCGGGTGCCGACAGGGAGTTGGTCGAGCGGATCGAGGCGGAGTGCCTCGAGCAATCGCTCGACAACCTGCGACGCCTCTGCGAGACCACGCACTAGGTTGGCAACGACCCGCGGCGGGGTCTCAGGAGTCCCGCCAGCGGCGACACTTCGAGGTAGCGCAGGGCGGTGTCATCGATGACTCAAGCTGCGACAGCCGAAACCATCACGCCGACTTCCGGCTTCGCGTATTCGATCCTGGGAGAGTCGGGGGTCGACGTCAACCTCTGTTACCAGTGCGGAAAATGCGCCGCCGGATGCCCGGTCGCCTACGCGATGGACTATCCGCCGGCGCAGCTCATTCATGCCGCCCGCTTGGGACTGGACGAGCTCGTGCTCGGCTCGAGGACTATCTGGCTGTGTGCAGCCTGCGAGACTTGCACCACCCGCTGCCCGCAGGACGTCGACATCGCCAAGGTCATGGACGCCGCCAAGATCCTTGCCGTCGACAGGGGAATCAACCCAGCGGTCGGTGAGGTCCGCTCTTTCCACAAGGCGGCACTGGCCAGCATCAGACGCTTCGGCCGGATGTGGGAAGCGGGAATGGTCCTGTCGCTCAAGCTTCGGACAGGCAACTACTTCAAAGACATGGAGCTCGGCAGCCGGATGCTACGAAAGGGAAAGCTCAAGCTACTGCCGACCTTCGCCGGCTCGAGGCGCGCCCGCAGGATCTTCTCGCGGGTCAAGAAGGTCGAGAGGGAGGCGGACCGGCCGGAATGAAGTACGCCTACTACCCCGGCTGCTCACTGCACTCCACTGGGTCCGAGTTCGACCTCTCGCTGAGATCGGTCTCGCCCTTGCTGGGAGTCGAGCTCGAGGAGGTCGACGACTGGATCTGCTGCGGATCGACCTCCGCTCACGCGGTGTCGGAGCTCCTGGCGCTGGCGCTGCCGGTGGCCAATCTCTGCCTGGTCGAGGCAATGGAGATGGGCGAGGTGGTGGTCCCTTGCGCCTCGTGCTTTCGGCGCATGAAAGCCGGCCACCACGAATCGGCCACCCGACCGGAGATGCGCGAGAAAATCAACCGGGTCGTGGATCGTCCGTACCAGGGCACTGTCAAGGTCTGCCATCCTCTCGAGGTTTTCGCGGACGAGGCAATGCTCGCCGAGATCGCTGTTCTGGCGACTGAAGACCTGTCGCGACTCGAGGTTGTCTGCTACTACGGGTGCCTGCTGACGCGGCCGCCCAAGGTCATGCAGTTCGATCGTTACGAGTACCCCATGTCCATGGACGCGGTGCTGCGCGCGGCGGGCATCAGAACTCTCGATTGGGACTTCAAAACGATGTGCTGCGGCGCGGCCTTTACGCTGACCGAAACGGACATCGTCTACAAGCTGTGCGCGGACCTCCTCGACGAGGCCCAGGCCGTGGGTGCCAACGCCATCGCGGTCGCCTGCCCGATGTGCCATGCCAATCTGGATACCCGCCAGCCCGAGATCGAGGAGAGGCTGAAGAAGAGCTACCAACTGCCGGTCTTCTACTTCACCCAGTTGATGGGGCTGGCAATGGGGATCCCCGCTACCGAACTGGGGATCGGCAGACACCTGGTCGAGCCCGGCAGTCTGATCGGAGGTCAACCGAAACAGCCGGCGAGCGCACCTGCGCCGGCACCTGCTTGAGGAGATCGGTCACGACACCGCGGCAGACAAACGCGGACAAGAACGCCAACAAGGTCCGCGCGGTGATGGTGGTCGGCGGTGGCACCGGTCGAATG
>JAAENP010000519.1 GCA_024224155.1 bacterium | reverse complement strand
TAAGCCGAAAGCAACTCGGCCAGTTTCGCGGCCGCGTCGTCCGCGAGCAGCAGCGACTCGCCGATCAGGAAGGCATCGAACCCGGCCTTCGCGAGCCGGGCGACGTCCGAACCCGAGCCGATGCCGCTCTCGGCTACTTTGAGAGCCGCGACAGGCAAGTCGGGCAGAGCCGCGATCGAGTTCTCAAGATCCACTTCGAACGTGCGCAGGTCTCGGTTGTTGACGCCTACCAGCTCCCACTCGTGCCCTTCGAGCTTGACTCGATCGTCGGCGTCGTGGGTCTCGATCAAGGGTACGAGACCTCGGCTGCGCGCGTACCCGGACCAAGCGCGGAGATCACGGGCCGAGTACAACGAGGCGATCAGAAGCACCGCGTCGGCGCCGGCCGCTCGGGCGGCGTCGATCTGCTCTGCGCTGACGACGAAGTCCTTGGCGATCGCCGGCAGATCCGAAACCTCTTTGCAGCGCGCGAGCAGCTCGTAGCTACCGCCGAAGAAGTCGGGCTCGACCACGACCGAGAGCGCCGCGGCTCCGGCGGCGCGGTAGAGGCGGGCCCGAGCTTCGGGATCGACGCGGCCGGCGAGCGAGCCGATTCTGGGAGAGCCCATCTTGACCTCGGCGATGATCGCCGGGCGCGTTCGGGTGAGAGCCGCCAGAAACGGATGCGTCGCCGGCATCGGGCCCTGGTGCTCTGAGAGCGGCACCGCCAGCTCTCGGTCGACGAATTTCTCCCGCCGCCGGCCCACGATCTCGAGAAGAATGTCGGCAGGCGCGCTCATCCGCCCGGCCGGAAGGAACGTAGCGCCTCGAGCTTGGCTCGGGCCGCGCCGGAAGCTAGCGTCTGGCGCGCCAGCTCGACACCGGCGGCCAGCGTCTCGGCCTTGCCGCCGACATAGATCGCGGCGCCCGCGTTCGCCAGAGTGATCTCGGCGAGCGGACTCGCCGCTCCCGCCAGCACCGTACGCAACAGCGCCGCGTTCTCGTCCGGACCACCGCCGGCGAGATCTTCCGGTTTCGACGTTTCGACACCCAGGTCGGCGGGCTCGATCGTCCGACTTTGGACCCGGCCGTCGCGAAGCTCGGCGACATGGGTCGGCCCGGTGGTGGTGATCTCATCCAGGCCGTCGGCGCCGTGGACTACCAGAGCATGCACCGAGCCGAGATCGCTCAGCACCTGCGCCATTACGTCCACCAGCTCCCGGGCGTACACGCCCAGAACCTGCCGGCGCGCCCCCGCGGGATTCGACAGTGGCCCCAGCACGTTGAAGATCGTGCGGATTCCCAGCGCCTGGCGCACCGGCATCACCTCTTTCATCGCCGGATGGTAGTTGGGCGCGAACAGGAAACAGATGCCGATCTCTCGCAGCATGCGCTCAGCGGTCTCGGGCTCGGCGGCCACCTCGACTCCCAGTGCCTCGAGAACGTCCGCGCTGCCGGACCGGCTCGACACCGAGCGGTTGCCGTGCTTCGCGATCGGAACACCGGCGGCGGCCGCCACCAGCGCGGAAGCGGTCGAGATGTTGAAGGTGCCTTTGCCGTCGCCGCCCGTTCCACAGGTGTCCACCGCGTCGTCGAAGGCGTGCGCTACCCGGCGGACGCGGCTGCGCATGGCCCGAGCCGCACCCACGATCTCGTCGGAGGTCTCTCCCTTGGTGGCGAGAGCCGCGAGCAGGGCCGCCTTGACCGGATCCGACAACTCGCCATCCATCAGGCTGCCGATCAAAGCACGCATCTCGGCGCTGGTCAGCGCCAGCCCGGCCGTGACTCTTCTGAGGGCAGCTTTAGCTTGCATTATTCAGCCAGGCTCCATCGGCCAATCATGCGGTCCCGATTCGCTGTTTGCAAGGCGGTCAGGTCAGAGACACAGGCCCAGAAAGTTGTCCATCAGCCGCGGCCCGTCGGGCGTCAGAATCGACTCGGGATGAAACTGCACGCCCCAGTAGGGCAGCTCTCGGTGGCGAATCCCCTGAAGGGTGCCTTCCTCACTCCAGGCCACCGCCTCGAATGGCTCCGGCAGATTCTCGGATCGGACCTCCAGGCTGTGGTACCTGCAAGCTTCGAAGGGATCGGGGAGGCCGCGAAAGATCCCGACACCGCTGTGCCGAACAGCCGACGTCTTGCCGTGCATGAGACGAGGCGCTCGACCGATCTCTCCCCCGTAGGCCGCCGCCAGAGCCTGCTGGCCGAGACAAACGCCCAGGAGCGGTACCGCGGGCTCGGCTCGAATGAGGTCAAGACAGACACCGGCACTCTCGGGCCTTCCGGGTCCCGGAGACAGGACGATCCCGGAGGGCGAACGTGCCAGGAGTTCCGCGACCGATTCGGCGTCGTTCCTCAGGACCTCGACCGGCACGTCCCGTGAGCGGATCAGCTGCACCAGGTTGTAGGTGAACGAATCGTAGTTGTCGATCACCAGGATCATGTTGGCCTGCCTCGAGTTGTCACGCATGCTACGAGCCGAGACGTTTCGCCAGTTCGACGGCGGAGAGCAAAGCGGCCGCCTTGTGCCGCGTTTCTTCTTCTTCCCTGACCGGATCGGAATCGGCCACGATCCCCGCGCCGGCGGTCACCGAGACCTCCTCTCCGCAAACGACCAGCGTACGAATGGTAATGCAGGTATCGAGGTCTCCGCTGAAGGAAACGTAGCCCACGGCTCCGGCGTAGGGGCCGCGCGCTTCCGGCTCGAGCTCGTCGATGATCTCGATGGCCCGGATCTTGGGAGCGCCGGAGACCGTTCCGGCCGGAAAGCACGCCAGCAGGGCATCCTGGGGAGCGGTTCCCGCATCTTCGTCACCTTCGTCTTTCGACACCAGGTGCATGACATGACTGTAGCGCTCGACTTCCATGAAGGTGGAGACTTTGACCGTGCCGGGCGCGGCGACGCGGCCGATGTCGTTGCGACCCAGATCGACGAGCATGACGTGCTCGGCGCGTTCCTTCTGATCCGCCACCAGCTCGTCCGCCAGGGCCCGATCCTCCTCCGGGCTGGCGCCTCGGCGCCGGGTCCCGGCGATCGGGCGGGTCTCGAGACGGGATCCGGTCTTGCGCACCAGCATCTCGGGAGAGCCGCCGACCAGAGCCACTTCCGGAAGCTCGAGCAGCACCATGTAGGGACTGGGATTGACCGCGCGCAAGGCCCGGTAGAGTGCGCGCGGCGACAGGCGCTCACTGGACATCCGGAAGTGCCGGGCCAGCACGACCTGGAAGATGTCGCCGGCGGCGATGAACTCCTTGGCTCGCGCGACCGCCGCGCGGTACTCGTCGTCGCCCAGGCTGGGCACGGCCTCGGCCGAAACCTCGAGCGTCTCCGGCATCGGGACCGCACCGGCGGACGATGTGGTGCCCAGAACCTCGCTGAGCTCGGCCAGATCCTGGCGCGCCTGCTGTTCGGAGACCTCGCCCTCGATCTCGTTCGCCACGGCGAGCACGCGTTGGCTCGCATGGTCGAAGATCACCAGGTGATCGAAGCGGCCGAGAATCGCCGTCGGAAGCCCGAAAGCGTCCCTGGGCCGGCTCGGCAATCGCTCGGCCAGCCGGATCAGATCGAAACCGAAAAACCCGACGTAGCCGCCGGTAAACGGCAAGTCTGCCGCCGATCTGTCGCAGTGGACTTCCGAGAGCACGCGATCGAGCGCGACAAGCGGGTCGCCCTCGAGCGACTGGCGACTCCCCTCCCGCTCGAGCTCTATCCCGTCGGCGTCAAGGCGAATCAACGCGCGTGGACCGGCGCCCAAGAAGCTGTAACGCGAAACCTGTTCGCCTCCGGTCACGCTTTCGAACAGGAAGCGCACCGGAGACAGAGCGGCCAGCCGCTCGTAGACCGCCACCGGCGTCAGGGTGTCGGCCACGAACTCGCGAACGTGTAGCGTCGCCCTGCGCGTCTTCATGCCGAAACCAGCGGCTCGAGTCCCAGCGCCGCGCGCGCCAGCTCGAGGTCGAACTCCAGGCCGTTTACCCACTCGAACTGCGGCGCGGCCTGGTAGAGCAGCACTTCCTTGCCGTCGACGGCCGTACGCCCGCTCGCGCGCGTTGCCTTCACCAGAGGCGTTTCGCCGTCGTGTCGATAGGCCAGATCGACCACCGTGGCCGAAGCGGCGAGCCGCTCGGGATCGAACGGCAGGTCGGAGTCGTCGGCACCCAGCGGGGTGGCATTGATCAGGATGTCGTATCGCTCGGGCACGAACTCGTTCAGGGGCGCAAACGTGACACCCAGCTCGAGAGCGACCCTGCGCCCGCGCCGAGGGCTGCGGTTGGCCAGCGTCACCTCGGCGCCCTCTGAGGAAAGACCGTCGAGCGCGGCGCGTCCGGCGCCACCGGCGCCCAGCACGGCCGCCCGCGCCCCTTTGACTCTCAAGCCCCGGGCCAGTAGCGGCGCGACGACACCGTCGGGATCGGTACACTCCGCCTCCCAGACCTGACCCCGTTTCGCCAGCGAGTTGGCGGCACCGATGTGCTCGGCTCGCGGACTCACGGCCCCGGCAACCGCCATCGCGATCTCCTTGAACGGCGCCGTCACGCTCAAGCCACACAGCTCGAAACCCAGAAAGCCGAGGCTTTCGCTTTCGACCACGTCGAGCCAGAAATCTCCGAACATCGGCACATGGAACGGAACGTAGAGTCGATCCAGGCCCAACTTTCGATACATCAGATTGTGCAGGCGGGGCGAGAGACTGTGCAAGACCGGCCTCCCGACCACTCCGAAGAGCTTGGACACGGGATCGAGGCCGGGCAGACCGTAGTCGTCCCGAAGCGTCGCGAGCGACACCTGACCCGGTGCCGCCGGCTCGCTTTGAGCGCGAGCGTAGACGACCGGCGCTCCCAGCCGCGGCGCAAGCAATCGGCTCCAGACTCCGGATTCCCCGCTCGCGAACGCGATGACGTCCTCGCGCTGCAGCGAATGCAGCAACGAAAGGGGCGCGATCGCCTCGCTCGGGCGATCGGCCGCGGGCACGAGCTTGTAGAAGCGGGCCGGCGTTTCCGCCATCGTCTCGAAGCGTTGGCGCAGCTCGTGACGTTCCGTTGGATCGCCGTGCCACGAGATGATTCGCTTTTCGGCGGGAACCGCTGCCAGGACCTCGGGGCCGAGGTCGCGCTCCGCCTCGAGATCGATCAAGTCGAAGGACTCGCCGGCGGCGCATAGCCGCTCCCGCCGCTCCAATGGAGAGCTCGGCCCGCGGCCGCCCTCCGCTCGGCTCCGCAGCGTATAGATCCAGCGTCGGTCGCCATGGGCGCCGCGGGTCGCCGCGTCGACCTCTCCCAGCAGATCCGCCCGCCACTCGAGAGCCCAGGCCAGATCCCAGGCCGAGGTCTGCACCGCCGGCTCCGGCACACCGGTCAGGCTGCCGATCAGGAGAGCCGATTCAGCCAAGCCGAGATGCTCCTGTCGAGGCTCGCAGTTTAGCCACCTCGCGGCCCGCCTCCGCGATCCGTCATTTCCCGCATCGCCGAGACGCTGGACGCGGTCGAGACGGCGTAGGGCACGAACACGGTGAGTATCATCTGCAAGATGCGACCGCCCGACAGCTGATTGCCGACTATGGCATCACCGTGGTTGATGGCGATCAAGACGGCGCCCACCACGACCGCAAACTTGAGGGCCCGCCGGACGACGGCCGCCGAGCAAGCCAGGCTGATCCATGCACGCATCCCGATCTCTCACTGAGCGGACTCTGTCGGTACCCGGTCTCGGGCCCCATCGGCCGTCTCGACCGAGCGCGCCAACAGTTCGACGAGATCCACCGTCTCCTCGACGGCGGCATCGAGCATCATCTTGCATTCCGGACATCCCGTCACCAGCACCGCCGCTCCCGAATCGGCGATTTCCTGCTTGCGCACCTGATCGACACGGTGCTCTTGCTCCTGTTCGCTCACGAAACCGGCGCTGCCGCCGCCACAGCAAAACGACCTCTCGCGGCTGCGTGGCAACTCCGTCAAATCGTATCCGGCGCGCTCGATGAGACGGCGCGGTGGATCGAAGACCTTCTCGTACCGTCCCAGGTAGCACGGATCATGGAAGGTGATCTTGCGCTTCTCCCGGCGTCCGGCGTCCAGGCTGATCTTGCCCTCTTCGAGCAGCTGCACCAACAGCTCGGAGTGATGAATGGTCTCTACCGAGAAGCCCTCGTCCAGCGTCGGATACTCCCGCCGAATCGTATGGAAACAGTGCGGACAGGGCGTGACCACCTTCTCGACTCGCTGCTCTCGCAGCCTTTCGATGTTCTCCGTGGCAAGGGTCTGAAACTGCAGCTCCTCACCCTGCCGGCGGGAATGGTGACCACTGCAGGACTCGGTCTCGAGCACGCCGTAGCTGACTCCGGCACCGTTGAGAACCTCGACCATCGCCGCCAGACTGGCTCTGGCATCCTCGTTGTACGTCCACACACATCCCAGCCAGAGCAGGTACTCGGTTCTGCCCGGCTCGTAGAGCGGGATCGCGAGGTCTTCGAGCAGCTTCTTGCGCACATCCGCCTGGCTCTTGAAGGGGTTGCCGTAGCGCTCGACCGCTTGCAGGAACTCGCCCGCGACCATGCCCTTGCCGCTGGCCAGTGCCTGGGCCCGCTTGGCCCCCATCAGCACCTGAAGGTGCTCTATGCCCACCGGGCAGATGTTTTCGCAAGCTCCACAGCTGGTGCACTGTCCCAGCGCGGCCTCACTGATGACGTTTCCGATCACCGGCACTTCCGCCCCCAGGGCCTCTCGGCCGGCGAGGATGAAGCCCCGCGGGTCGAGCTCCTGGCCGCTACCTGCGGCCGGGCACTGATCGGTGCATCGCCGGCACTCGACGCAGGTCAAGAAATCCATGCGCATCTTCCAGGGCACATCGGCCGTCGCCTCCAGCCCGAGCGAGATCTCCTCTTCGGACTCCATCAACACCTCTTCATCCAGCTCCAGGGGCAGGTAGTCGCCCAGCTCATGGGTGCGAAAGAAGATGTCGACCGGCGCTATGAGCAGATGAAAGTGCTTGGAATGCAGGATCAACGGCGGAAAGACGATGATCATCAGCGCGTGCAGCCACCAGTTCGCCTTCTCGAACAGCGGCTCGTCGGCGACCCCGTTGAGATAGGTAACCATCAGCAGGAAAATCAGCAGCGCTACGACGCCCGAGCTGTAGGACTTCGGGTCCGGAGAGATCTTGGTCAGGACAAAGCGCCGAAAGGCGAGCCCGAGAATGCCGACGGAGACCAGAACGGCCACGACCGCCAAGAACTGTTTGAACAGGGGCAGGGCATCACCAAAGATCGCTGCCAGCAGGGGCACGCCGAACGGTTCGAGGAAGTGGTCGACGGTTTCCAACCCGAAGAGAACGAAACCGAAGAACACCAGCGCATGCAGCAGACCGGCCACCGGCCGGCCACCGATGACCTTGGTCTGAAACACGACCTCCTTGATGACCCGAGCGACGCGCTCACCCAATCTGTCGGTTCTGGGCCGGTCCGATCGCCCGGCCAGAATGTGTCGGATCTTCGTTCGAAGATCCCTCGCGAAGAGGCCGGCGGAAACGACCACGAGAGCAAGCAAAAGAGCCTTTTCCCAGAACAGAAAGCTCATTCCAGTCTCCATCGATTGTTCACGGCAGGATGCTACCAACCTTTCGGCTGCAGTATTCTCGGGTGACCATGAATCGCTTCACCGGCCCCCTATCCGTGCTGACCCTGGTTTTCCTCGCCTGCGGTTCGCCCTTCGACAAACACGAGAGCGGGCGCCTTCCCGCCCTCGACTTCGAGGTTCTGTTCGGGGACAACGCGGCCGGCCGCAAACCGGAGAAGCTGGCTTGGGCGCCGGACGGCCTGCGCCTAGCGTTTGCCTACGACGACGGCAAAGGGCTGGGGCTCTGGACCCTGAATCCCGACAGCGGCGAGCAGCGCCGGCACGTCGGTGCGCACGACGGCGAGCTCGGTGAGCTCGACGCCTTCCACTGGGCTCCCGACGGCCGCGCGCTACTGATCGAGTCCGGCGGAGACCTATTCCTCTTACCCCTTGAAGCGGACGCGCCCGATCGCCTGACCGCGACGCAGAGCGCGGAGGAGAATCCACACTTCTCGCCGGACGGCGGCCGCGTCGCCTTCGTTCGCGACAACGATCTCTGGGTTCTCGATCTCGAGTCCGGAGGCGAGCGCCGCTTGACCGAAGACGGCCGCGAGGGCCTGACGCTCAACGGCAAAACCGATTGGGTCTACTGGGAAGAGATCTGGGGCCGGCAGCAGAAGGGGCACTGGTGGAGCCCGGATGGCTCGCGAATCGCCTACTACAGGTTCGACGAGTCCTTGGTACGGGAGTACCCGCTGGTGGATTTCACTCAGCAGTACCCGGAGGTCACGCCCCAGAGGTACCCGAAGGCGGGCGAGGTCAATCCGACCGTGCAGGTGGGCGTGGTCGAGCTCGCCGCCGGCTCGACCCGGTGGCTGATCTCGAACTCCGAGGACGACAGCTACCTGGGACGCGTCGACTGGCTGCCCGACGGCAGCGGAGTCGCCATCCAGAGGCTCAACCGAGACCAGAATCGCCTCGAGCTATTGACTTGTCCGCTGCGTCGCGAGCCGTGCAAGCTCCTGCTCGAGGAAATGGCGAAGACCTGGGTCAACCTCACCGAAGACCTCAGGTTCCTGCCCGACGGCCGCTTCCTTTGGACCACCGAGGCGAACGGTTGGAGACGACTGTGGCTCCACGGCTCCGACGGAACGCCAATTCGTGAGCTCACTCCCGAAGGCTGGACGACGGAGCACGTCGACGAGCTCGTGGCGAGCGCGGAATCGGTGGTCTGGACCGGATATGAGACCCAGGGGCTGGGAGCGCTGCACCGAGCCGTTTTCTCGCAATCGTTGTCGGGCGAGGCTCCGGTGGCGATGTCGTCCGAAGGCACAACCGCCGTTGCCACCGTGGCGCGAGCATCCGGGCGCACCGCGATCCTGGAGAGCCGGTCCGACGTTCCTTTCACCGGCAAAGTCGTGGAGCTCTCCGGCCTTCACCTCGGCGATCTGCCGGTCACCGCCCCGGAGGGCTACGACCCGGTGCAGCTGCCAAGCTGGACGTTCCTGACGATCCCCGGCCCCGAGGGCTCCGAGCTCCCCGCTGCGCTGCTCGAGCCGAAGACGACCGGCTCGGGGGACAAGCGCCCGGTCATTCAATACCACTACGGCGGCCCGGCGTCCCAGGTCGTCAGTGACCGCTGGGGCACCCGGGGGCGCAACCTCTGGCACAAGCTGATGGCCGACCGTGGCTACGGGGTCCTCATGGTCGACAATTCCGGCTCCAATTACTTCGGCAAGCTCGGTGCCGATCGGCTGCACCGGCGCTTCGGCGAGGTCAACCTCGCGGCCCAGAAGGCCGGATTCGAGTATCTGAGAAGCCTGGGCTGGGTGGACCCCGATCGCATCGGCCTTTGGGGATGGTCGGGAGGCGGCTCGAACACCCTCTATTCCGCTCTCAACAGTCCGGGCACCTGGCGCGCGGCGGTGTCCGGGGCTCCGGTCACGAGCTGGCGCTTCTATGACTCGATCTGGACCGAGCGCTACCTCGACCACCCGCAAGACAACGCCGAGGGCTATGAGCAGTCTTCGGTCATCCACCACGCGGCGAAGCTCGAAGACGCTCTGCTGCTGGTTCACGGCACGGCCGACGACAACGTCCACCCGCAGAACACGTTCGCAATGGCCGCCAAGCTGGTCGCGGCTCAGAAACCCTTCGAGTTGGCGATCCACCCGCGTCAGAAGCACGGTTTCAAAGGCAAGGACTCGCGCCACTTCTACGAGCGGATGACACGGTTCTTCGACCGCGAGCTCGCGGACTAAGGAGACACTCTTGCACAACATCCTCTCGACAACCACGCGCCAGCTCGTGCGAAATCGTATCGGCTCTCTCGATGCCTCGATGAAGCCTCGGTGGGGCCGGATGAACGCCACCGCGATGCTCTCCCACTGTGCGGCACAGCTGCGCATGTCCCTGGGCGAGATCACGTGCAGACCCCGAAAGAGCATCTTCGGCAGGGCGCCGATCAAGCAGATGCTCGTCTACCTCGCGCCATGGCCCAAGAGCGCCCCCACGGCTCCGGAGCTGATCCGGGCAGAGGTCGAGACCTGGGAGGCCGAGAAGACCCAGCTACTGGATCTGATTGAGCATTTTGCCGAACGGATTCGCACCAGCTCCGCGCCTCACCCGATCTTCGGCAAGCTCTCGATCCGAGCCTGGGGCCGGCTCGCCTACCGCCACCTCGACCACCATCTGCGACAATTTGGCGTCTAGGACTGTCGGAGAGCAGACGGTCTCGGCCTCCCCGGTGCGGGGCCTGAAGGAGCGCCGCGTGCGCCCCGGAGTGAACCTCTCTTCGTTCGCGAAGGGGCGGCACCGGCGCGACACTCTCGATTCGGTCGACACTGAAGTCGACTCCTATACGGAGGCTAGCGGTCGAAGCGCGACATCGCGATCGCGCCGTTGGTGCCGCCGAAGCCGAAGGAGTTGGTCAGGGCGACATCGATCTTGGATTCGCGTGGCGTGTGCGGCACGAAATCGAGATCACAGTCCTCACTCGGGTTATCGAGGTTCAGCGTCGCCGGCATGACCTGATCGCGCAGGGCCAGGGCCAGGATCCCGGCCTCGAGACCACCGGCGGCGCCCAGCAGGTGCCCGGTCGCCGACTTGGTCGAAGACACCGCCAGCTCCTTGGCGCGCGCTCCGAACACGGCCTTGATCGCGGCTACCTCGCTCTCGTCGCCCAGCGGCGTCGAGGTGCCGTGAGCGTTGATGTAGTCGACGCGATCGCGGTCGATGCCGGCGTCATCGAGCGCACGCTCCATCACCTTGATCGCTCCCGCGCCCTCGGGATGAGGCGCCGAGACGTGATACGCATCTCCGCTCATGCCATAGCCCGAGATCTCGGCATAGATCGAAGCCCCTCGCTTGCTGGCGGCTTCCAGCTCCTCGAGGATCAGGACTCCGGCACCCTCCCCGATCACGAAGCCGTCTCGGTCCCGGTCCCAGGGCCGCGACGCTTTCTCCGGCTCGTCGTTGCGCGTCGAAAGCGCCTTCATCGAACAGAATCCGCCCACCGCAAGGGTGGTGATGGGCGCCTCGCTGCCACCGGCGAACATGGCATCGGCATAACCATGCTGGATTAGCCGAAAGGCATCGCCCACCGCGTGGAGCCCGGTTGTGCAGGCGGTCGCCGGGGCCGAATTCGGACCGGTTACGCCGTAGCGAATCGAAACCTGACCCGATGCCATGTTGACCGCCAGGCCCGGAATCAGAAACGGAGTGATCCGCCGCGGTCCCTTGGCGTCGAGGATTCGCAGGTTGCTTTCGATGGTCGACAGGCCGCCGATGCCCGAACCGATGATCACGCCGATGCGTTCGCGACCGACGTCGTCCAGCGGCAGCCCGGAATCCTGAAACGCCTCCTCGGCCGCCATCAGGGCGTACTGCATGAACGGATCGCTTCGGCGAACGACCTTCGAGTCCAGATACTTCGAAACGTCGAGGTCCGGAATCTCGCCGGCGATCTTGCTGGTGTATTCGGCGGTGTCGAAACGCGTATTGAGGCCGATCCCGCTCTTGCTGGCCAAGAGCGCGGTCCAGGTCGGCTGGGTGCCCACCCCCATGGGTGACACCAGGCCGATACCCGTTACGACGACGCGGCGGCGTTCCATTCGATCACCTCGTGCCGACGCCTCGAGTATCGCGTCGGCATCGGTTCCTTCTATTCAGAGCCGGCGTTCGCGGAGATGTAGTCGATGGCTTCCTGGACCTTGCCGATCTTCTCGGCATCCTCGTCCGGAATCTCGATCTTGAACTCCTCTTCCAGCGCCATCACCAGCTCGACCACGTCCAGGGAGTCTCCACCGAGGTCGTCGGTAAAACTCGCCTCCGCCGTGACCTGGTTTTCGTCAACCCCCAGTTGCTCCACGATAATGCTCTTTACTTTTTCTGCAACACTCATGTGTCGATCTCTCCTTGTAGATTCTTATAGCGGGCCGTCGCTCTCGATGTCGACTCCCAAGCCGGTGCCAGCAAACACTATTACGGCGTGAGCGGGAATGCTACCAGTCTTGGCCCGTCATGGAGAACAGCGGACCCGGGCCGAGAATTTCCCGGGCTCCGGGATGCCTCCTCGACCTCTCCTAGATATACAGCCCGCCCGAGATGTTGAGAACATGACCGGTAACGTAGCCCGCGGCGTCGCTGGCCAGAAAAACGGCGCCCGCCGCAATGTCCTCGACTTCGCCGAGGCGCTTGAGCGGAATCGAGGTCTCGAGCTCCTTGGCCGTTTCCTCGGGAAGGTCTTCGGTCATCGCGGTTCGGATGTAGCCGGGAGCTATGACGTTGACGGTGATGTTCCGGCTCGCGAGCTCGCGGGCCAGGGCCTTCGAAAAGCCGATCAGGCCCGCCTTGGCGGCGGCATAGTTGGCCTGCCCGGCGTTACCCATCAAGCCGACCACCGACGACACGTTGATGATCCTGCCCCAGCGCCTGCGCATCATGCCTCGCGCCAAGGCGCGGGTGACCGCGTAGGCGCCGGTCAGATTGGTTTTCAGCACGCGCTCCCACTGCTCGAGGTCCATCCGCACGAACAGATTGTCGGCGGTGATCCCGGCGTTGTTGACCAGAATGTCGATTGCGGCGAAGTCCTCGGGCAGCTGGCCGAGCCGATCGCCGACGGCCTCGGGCCGGGCCAGGTCGAGCGTATGGGCGAGCGCCTCGCCGCCCGCGGACCGCATCTCCTCGGCGAGCGCTTCGAGCTTGTCCTCGCTTCGAGCGACCAGCACCAGGCGCGCCCCCTGCGCCGACAGGCGGCGAGCGATGGCCGCGCCGATCCCCTGAGACGCTCCGGTCACCAGCGCGGTCTTGCCGTCCAATCTGAAGTCAGTCATGACGTAGCCTCCTCGGCGAGTTTCTCGAGTCCACTGGGCTCCGCGAGGCTCACGACCCTGGCCCCGGGCACGATCCGCCGAATCAAGCCGGACAGAACCGAGCCCGGGCCGATCTCGACAAAGGTATCGACCTCGAATTCGTCGCTCATTCGCTGCACCGATTCGACCCACCGGACGGGGTTGTCGACCTGCCGGCCGAGCGCTCCGCGGCATTCCGCTCCTTCGACGACCGGCGCGGCATCGACATTGTTGACGACCGGAACCCCGGGCTTGCCGAAGCCGGTCTCGGCCAGCAACGGCTCGAGCCCTGCACGGGCCGGCGCCATAAGCGGCGAGTGAAACGGCGCCGAGACCGGCAGCAAGACCGCCCGCTTGGCGCCGCGTGCCTTGGCGAGATCCACCGCCTTTTCCACCGCCGTGCTGTCACCGGCGATCACCGTCTGCACCGGCGCGTTGAAGTTGGCCGCGGCGCAGACCCCCACCGAGGAAGCCTCCCGGGCCAGATCTTCGACCGTGCCGGCGTCCAGTCCCAGAATCGCCGCCATCGCCCCTTCGCCTTCGGGCACGGCTTGCTGCATCAAGCGTCCGCGCTCTCGAACGAGCCCCACGGCGTCGGAGAACTCGAGCACTCCGGCGGCGACCAGGGCCGAGTACTCACCGAGGCTGTGTCCCGCGACGACCACCGGCTGGGGCAACCGGTCGTGCGCCGCCCGCAAGATCGCCACCGAAGTCGTCAGAATCGCCGGCTGTGTGTTCTCGGTGCGTTGGAGATCCTCGGCCGGACCCTCCCAGCACAGCCCGGCGAGCTCGATTCCGAGCGCACGGTCCGCCTCATCGAAAACCGCCTGCGCCGCCGGCGAGACCGACGCCCAACTCCGGCCCATGCCGACCTTTTGGGACCCCTGACCCGGGAACACGAAACCGACTTTTTGCACTGCGTCTCCTTACTTGCCGGCGCCGCACATGGCTTCCTACCGCCGCGACGCCTCACCAGCGAATCAGGCTGGCCCCCCAGGTGAGTCCCGAACCGAAGGCCGAGAGCAGCACCAGCTGGCCTTCATCGATCTTGCCGGAGCGATTGAGCTCGTCGAGCGCGATCGGAATGGAAGCGGCGGAGGTATTGCCGTAACGCTCGACGTTGACGTAGGTATGACCTTCGGGAATCGCCAGGCGCTGGCCGACGGCGTCGATGATTCTGCGGTTGGCCTGATGGGGAATGAACCAATCGACCTCGGCAGGAGAGACTCCGCATTGGTCGAGTACCTCGTTGCTGACATCGGCGAGCGACCGAACCGCTACTCGAAACGTCTCGTTGCCGCGCATGCGGATGAAGCCCAGGTCCGCTTCCGAGTCGAGTGACTTGAGTGGGTGCCGGCTGCCACCCACGGGCCGGTCGATCAGATGCCCGAGAGAGCCGTCGCTGTGCAGCGCGATGCCGAGCAGGCCCGGCTCCCCTTCCGCGGCGCGGACCACCACGGCGCCCGCGCCGTCACCGAAGAGAACGCTGGTGGAGCGTTCGGTGTAGTCGACGATCTTCGAAAGAACCTCGGCACCGATCACCACCGCGGTCTTGATGGTTCCGGCGTCGATCATGCTCCTGACGACTCCGAGGCCATAGATGAATCCCGTACAGGCCGCCGAAAGATCGAAGGCGGCGGCATTCTTGGCGCCAACCGCCTCCTGGACCTGGGTCGAAGTCGCCGGAAAGCTGGTGTCGGGCGTCACCGTCGCCACGATGATGAGGTCGACCTCCTCGCCGCCGACACCGGCCATCTGGAGAGCTTGCCGAGCAGCGGGGATCGCAAAGTCCGACAGCGCCTCCTCGTCCGAGGAGATCCTGCGTTCCTTGATTCCGGTTCGTGCGGTAATCCACTCGTCCGAGGTATCGACCATGCGCTCGAAATCGGCGTTGGTCAGGATCTTCTCCGGTACCGATCGCCCGGTACCAATGATGCGTGCGCGCTTCATGCCGGCACCTCTTCCGATCTGGGCTCCGGCCGGACCTCGGCCACACCCAGCACGGTTCTCTCTCGCGCGTGAAGCTCAGCCATCTTGTCCTCCATTTTCGCGTGCAAACCGGCTCGGGCGAAGGCCGCAGCCTGTCGAATCGCGCTGGTTACCGCGCGAGCCTCGGATCTGCCGTGACCGATGAAGCACCCGCCCCTGAGTCCCAACAGCGGCACCGCACCCGTCTCCTGGTAGTCCGTTCGCCGTCGCAGGTTATCGAGAGCGGGACGTCCGAACAGATAGGCGGCCTTCGATCGCAAATCGCGCGAAAGCTCTTCGCGGAGCATCCGGCCGAGCAGACTGGCCAATGCCTCGGCGCTCTTCAGCAGCACGTTGCCGACGAAACCGTCGCACACGACGACGTCGACGGAGCCCGTGAAGACGTCATGCCCCTCGACGTTGCCGACGAAGTTCAGTCCGGTTTCTTCGAGAACGGTAAACACCTGCTTGGTGATCTCGGTTCCCTTGACCGCTTCTTCGCCGATCGAGAGCAGCCCGATCCGTGGCCGCGGGGTGCCCAGAACGTCCTGAGCGTAGAAGTGCCCCATGACCGCGAACTCGCGCAGCTGGGCCGGCTTGGCATCGACATTCGCGCCGACGTCGAGAACCACGGTTCGACCCTGCTGGTTCGGAAACACCGCGGCCAGGGCCGGCCGATCCACGCCGGTGATGGTGCCCATGACCAGCTTGGCGGCCGCGAGCGCCGCGCCGGTGTTGCCGCAAGAAACGACCGCTTGGGCGTCGCCCGCACGCACCAGATTGCAGGCTACCCTGATCGAGGAGTCCCGCTTCTTGCGAATCGGCGTGGTCGCCGGCTCGTCCATGCCCACGACCTCGGAGGCGTCAACGATCTCCATGCGAGCGTGGTCGGCACCCAGCAACGGCGCCAGGGCCTCGCACCGGCCCACCAGGGCGATTCGAAGATCACCTTCCGCCAGGGCGTCGCGGACGCCAAGCACAACGGCCTCGGGAGCGTGATCGCCACCCATTGCGTCCACCGCAATCAGCATGGCCACCCCTCGCAGGAGGGCGCTCGGTGCTCTTCACTCACTGTCGAGCCGGGTTTAGAGCGACTCTTCGACGTCGATAACCTGCCGGTCGCGGTACTGACCGCAATGCGGGCAGGCGCGATGCGGGAGCTTGGTCTCGCCGCAGTTCGGACATTTCGACGCGGGCGGCGAGGTCAGGGCGTCGTGCGATCGACGTCGGTCTCGCCGGGCTTTGGAGGTTCTACGCTTGGGATTGGCCATCGGGGTTTCCTCGTTGCTAGTTTTCGAGTCGGTCGCGAAGAGCGGTCAGTGAGGCCCACCTGGGATCCACCACCTCGTCGCACTCACAGGAATCGACGTTGCGATCGATACCGCACTGGGGGCAAAGCCCGGCACAATCCTGCCGACACAATTGTCTCATAGGTACGTTCAGTTGAATTTGTTCGATCAGAATCGGATCGGTGTTCAGAATCTCGTCCTCGAGATAGAGCACGCCCAGATCCGATTCTTCGAGCTCCAGCTCGCCGACGACGGGCTCTTTGCTCTTGGGTTGAATGAGTAGTTCGACTTCGCTTTCTATCTCGCCCGGCGACCGCCCCAAACACCGAGGACATTCGAGAGCCTGTGAGTAGCGCAGTCGCGCGGTCAGCAAGAACCCCGAATTCGTTCGAGTGATCTCCCCTTCCCAGCCAACCTCACCAAGCTCGAGCAGCTGAGATCGCTCTAGGGACTCGACCGGAACGGAGCGATTCTCCTGCCAGTGGAACGGCTCGTCACCAATTTGATCGAGTCGAATCTCCATTGCCAGCCTCCGTGCCAGCCCGGGAAAGGCTACGAAAAGAAAGGGGTGGTGTCAACGAGCGTGCCTTGATCCCCGGCCGCGGTATCTGGGACGATGACCAGGCCCAGTCGGGGACTACCTTGTCTAGCGAAGATACCTCGCACACGAACGGCGCGGATGAGTGGACGCTGAGCCAGCGGATCAAGCGTGGGCTGTCCCGGCGCTTCCCGCGTCTGCGCATCGCCTTTGACATCACCCGCGGTTATATCGGCTGGGGGCGTGACCTGCTGCTCGCGTTTCTGAGCCTGCCACGCTGGAGCCGAACCGTCGGCTGGCTCCGCCGCGAGCTCGCGAGCCTCAGCGCTCGGCGCTCCGAAGAGCGCCTGACCGTCGGTATCGAGATCGCGTCATTCTGGGAACCGCTCACCGGCATCGGCTGGTATCTCTACCGGCTGCTCGAGCACCTGGCCGATCGCGACGACCTGCGTATTCGGCTCTACGGGCCCAGCACCGTCAGGAGCAGCGACTCGGAGGACCCGGTCGTCGTGCTCCCCGCCGGCCCCGCGATCGAGCTCGTTCAGAGAGAGGTCCCAGACGGACTGGCGCTTCCGGCCGGCCGGTTGATCGGCTGGCTTCGCAGGCTCGAGCCGCTCCTTATCGCCGCCGACGGCAACGACGTGCTCTTCGCCCCGAACTACTTTCTGCCGCGCAGATTCGACCTGGCCCGCGGCGCCCGCGTCGCCACGGTTCACGACCTGGGACTCAAGCACTTCGCCTGGACGCTCCGGCGAGAGACCCTCTTGGAGCTCAATGAGAAGTTCGAGCACGCGGTCTTCGAGGCGGCCCGGCTGATCACGGTCAGTGGCGCCATCAAGGAGGAACTGGTCGCCGAGGGTCTGGCCGACCCCGAGCGCGTGACGGTAGTCCACCACGGCCCGGGACAGCTGGCGACGGTCGAGCCCGGCGAGCTCCCGGCAGGGACACCCGGGGAGTTCGCACTTCACGTCGGGACCATCGAGCCGAGAAAAAACGTCGCCGGACTGCTCGACACCTGGCGCCACGTGCGCGAGCGTCTGGAGAACGCGCCCACGCTGGTTCTGTGCGGCAAGTTCGGATGGAAGACCGAGGCGGTACGCGCCAAGGTCGACGAGGCCGAGCGGCAGGGCTGGCTGCTTCATCTCGGATACGTGGAGGACGCCGAACTGGCGGCTCTTTACCGCGACGCCAGGGTGGTCGTCTTCCCGACACTGTACGAGGGCTTCGGTCTGCCGGCGGTCGAGGCTCTGTGGGCAGAGACGCCTCTCGTGTGCTCGGATCTCCCCGTGCTGCGTGAGGTCACCGGCGGAGCCGCGTTGTTCGCGCCTCCGGATCGGCCCGACCTCTTCGCCGAGCGAGTGATCGAGGCGCTCGAAAGCCACCAGGTCCGCTCGGACTTGATCTCCGCGGGCACGGCTCGTGTCCGGGAATTGTCCTGGACTACGGCCTCCGAGCTGACGGCGTCGGTGTGGGCCCAGGCCGCCGGCTCGAGCGGGAACGGCGTTGATTGAGGACATGGCGAGCTCACCGAAGATCGCGGTCGACCTGAGAGCCCTCGTCGGCCGGCCCAGCGGCATCGGCTTCTTTACGCTCTCGCTCCTGGTCGAGCTGGCGCGCCGCGGTCGCGCCCGCTACCTGGGCATGGCCCAGGCGCCGGTCTACGGCGAGGACACGCTCAGCGCTGCCGGCGTCAAGGTCGAATACCACGGCGCTCCTTTGGGACTGATCTGGCAGCAGCTGGTTCTACCGCGCCGGCTTCGCGCTGCCGACGTCGACCTCCTCTGGTCGCCGTTGTTGACCCTCCCCCTGGCTCTGGAGATGCCCTCCGTGGTCACCATTCACGATCTGACTCCGCTCCTGTTTCCCGAAACCCACAGTCTCAAGGTAAGGACGTCCTTCGTGCCGTTCATCCGGCCCACCGTGGAGTCGGCGCACACCGTGGTGACCGATTCGCAGGCAACGGCGGCGGATCTGCGCGTTCAGTTTCCACAGACGCACGACAAGGTCGAGGTGGTCTATCCGGGGATCGACACGGTTTTCAAGCCCGCGGCGGCAGAAGACATCCAGGCGTTCCGCTCCGAGCTCGGGTGCCCCGATGGCTATGTCCTCTTCGTCGGCACGCTCGAGCCGCGCAAGAACCTGCCGCTGCTGCTCGAAGCCTGGGCCGGGCTCAAGACATCCGACCCGGCGACTCCACCGCTGGTTCTGGTCGGATCGTACGGCTGGAAGAGCCGATCCCTGCTGAAGCGGATGCGCTCGCTCGAACCGCTCGGCCTGCGCTATCTGGACCATCTCGATCGCACACGACTGGTGCGACTGATCCAGTCGGCGCGGCTCTTGACCCTGCCCTCACTCTACGAGGGTTTCGGGCTGCCGGCGGCGGAGGCCATGGCCTGCGGAGTGCCGACCGTGGTCGCCAATACCTCCAGCCTCCCCGAGGTCGTGGGCGATGCCGGACTCCTGGTCGAGCCCGACGACGGCTCCGAGCTGGCCGCGGCGATAGCCCGCGTCCTGCGCGATGAAGGCCTCGCCGCGGAGCTCTCGGCCCGCGGCATCGAGCGCGCCCAGCGCTTCTCGTGGAGCCGGGCCGCTCGAGAAATGGAAGCCATCTTCGACCGCGCTCGGGAACAGCCGCGGGCCCCGCGACCCCTCTCGGGGCTCCAGTAGAATCTGTTCCGGCGGCGTGCCCTGACGAGTCGCTCCCCGGTGAACCCACCATGGCCTACCGCATAGGAATCGACGCTCGCAAGCTCACCGACTTCGGCATCGGCACCTACATCCAGAACCTATTGCCCGCGCTGGCACGCGTCGACAGCCGGAACCAGTACCTCATCTTCGCGCGCCCCGAGCACGCGGACTTTGTCGCCGAGCTTCCCGACAACTTCCGGTTCGTCTCCGAGAAAGCCAAAGGGTACACGGCCCGGGAGCTGGTCGCGCTGCCCTGGCAGATCCTGCGGCGGCGACTGGACCTCTTCCACGCGACTCACTACGTCCTGCCCTACCTGGTCGCCTGCAAGACCGTGGTCAGCATTCACGACATCATTCACATGCTGTACCCCGAGTTCCTGCCCAATCGTCTGGCTCACGTCTACGCCAGCACGATGATCCGTCACGGTCTGTCGCGAGGAGACCGGATCATCGCCAGTTCGCAGAACACCAAGAACGACCTGCTCGAGACCTTCCACATCGACGGCCGCAAGATCGAAGTCGTCTATCTCGGAGTTCCGCGGCGTTTCCGTGCACGCATCGGTGACGAAGCCGCCGCCGAGGTGCTGAAGCGACTCGGCCTCACCAAACCCTACGTGCTGTTCGTGGGCAACCCCAAGCCGCACAAGAACCTCACCAACGTGCTGAGCGCTTTCGCCCGTTCCCGGGAGATCAAGGATTTCGAGGCCGATCTCGTTTGTGTGGGCGACAGTGGCAAGAAGGCCTTCAGGATTCAGCAACAGGCGAAAAGCCTCGGTATCGGCAGTCATCTCAAACTGGCCGGCCGAGTCTCGAACGCGGATCTTCCCGCGATCTACCAACAGGCATCCCTGTTCGTCTATCCGACCCTCTACGAGGGATTCGGCTTCCCGATCGTCGAGGCCATGGCGAGCGGCGTGCCCGTGGTCACCTCGAACAAGTCGGCCCTCAAGGAAGTGGCCGAGGGCTACGCCGATCTCGTCAACCCGCTCGACGTCGAGGAAATGGCCGGAGCCATCGCTCACTGCATGACCGATCCGGAGCACCGAAACGCCCTCGCTCGACTGGGCCTGCGCCGCGCCGAGGACTTTCGCTGGCAGCGCACGGCCAAGAAGACCCTCGCGATTTACCTGAGTGTGCTTGGAGCCTCGGCCGAGACCGAGAGAGCTCTTGTCTGAAGCTACCGCATTCGCCGGACCTCCGGCAGCGCCTCGCGCAGCGCTGGTTCATGACTGGCTGACCGGAATGCGGGGCGGCGAGAAGGTCTTGCAGTGCTTCGCCGAGCTCCTGCCCCAGGCGCCCATCTACAGCCTGTTTCACTTTCCGGGCAGCCTCGACCCCGCGCTCGAAGAGCGGGATATCCGAACCAGCTATCTCCAGCACCCGGCCGGCTGGATCCCCAACTACCGCTACTTGCTGCCTCTCTTCCCCCGCGCGATCGAATCCTTCGATCTCTCGGGATTCGATCTCGTCGTTTCGATCAGCACGTGCGTCGCCAAGAGCGCGATCCGAGGCCCAAACGGCTTCCACATCTGCTACTGCAACACCCCGATGCGCTACGTCTGGGATCAGCAGAAGGCCTACTTCCCGGACGATCGAGGCCCGGTTGCCGCGATCCGAAACCGCCTGCTCGAGCGTCTGCGCAGGTGGGACGTCGCTACCGCACCGCGAGTGGACCAGTACGTCGCCAATTCGACCTTCGTCGCCGACCGGATACGCCGCTACTACGATCGAGGCGCGATCGTCGTTCATCCTCCGGTCGATGTCGAGCACTTCACTCCGGCGAATCGCGGAACCGACCGCGCACCCGGCGCCGACCCGTACGCGCTCGTGGTCTCGGCGCTGGCTCCGTACAAAAAGATCGACGTCGCGATCAAAGGGTGCGCGCGGGCCGGCATACCTCTCAAGATCGTCGGCACCGGCCCCGAGCACGACCGGTTGCTGGCCCTTGCCGGAGACCGCGTCGACTTCCTCGGCTGGCAAGGACCGGACGAGCTTCGGGATCTCTACCGCCGCGCCACCTGCCTGCTCCAACCGGGCATTGAAGACTTCGGTATCGCGCCGGTCGAGGCCCTCGCCTGCGGCTGCCCGGTAGTGGCTCTGGGAGTAGGCGGCGTACTGGATATTGTCGAGCCCGAGCGTCACGGCATCCTCTATGATGGCGAGGGCGACCCCGCGGCTCTCGCGGTCGCGATTGACAAATGCCGCGAACTGCGCTTCAATTTTCTGGATCTGAGAGATCGGGCCCATAAGTTCTCGGCTCAGCGATTCCGCGACGAGATGTCGGATCTCTTTTTCGAAGCCAACCACCGCCCGGAGGAGAATTCGTGATTTCCAGGCGATACCGTTACATCAGTCTGGTTTACGTGGCGAGCGATGTGCTCGCGACGATTCTGGCCTTCTTCCTGGCCTGGCAGCTGCGCTTTTCCACCGACTCCCTCAAGTTCGCTAGCACCGACATCCCCGCCTTCAGCCGCTACCTCGTTCTCCTGCCTGTGGCATTGGTGCTGTGGGTCATCGTCTTCTATTTCCACGGGCTCTATCAAGCGCGTCGCGGCCGCAGCGGTGTCGACGAAGCCCTCACGGTCACCGTCGCGGTGATCCTGGGCATGGTCTTGCTCACGGTGTTCATTGTCTGGAACAAGCAGGTCGTGATGGGCCCCTCGGACACTCCGGTGGTGTTCACCTATAGCCGCGTCTTTCTCGCCCTGTTCGCCACGCTCGACGTGGCCCTGGTCACCGCCGGCCGCCTGGTCATCCGCGGCCGGCTGCGGTCGTTGCGGCGCAAGGGCCACAACCTCCAACGGATCCTGGTCGTCGGTGCGGGCGTGCTGGGCCAGGACGTCGCCCGCAAGCTCCAGGCGCACGAAGAGCTCGGGTTTCGCGTCGAGGGCTTTGTCGACGACGACCCGGCCAAGCTCGGCCAGCGCTTCAACGGCGCCCCGGTGGTCGGAACGCTGGACGAGATCGACGAACAGATTCAGGAGCTGGGCGTGGATCAGGTCTATGTCGCCATGCCGCTCGAAGCGCACACAAGAATCCTCGAGGTTCTGCGCGTCGTCGGCAGCGAGTGCGTCGACGTCAAGATGGTCCCGGACATCCTCCAGTACGCCACCCTGCGCGCCCAGTTCGAAGACCTCGACGGAACACCCGTCATCAACCTGTCCCAGGTCCCGTTGCGCGGCTGGAGCAGCCTGGTCAAGCGGGGCATGGACATGGCCATCGCCGCCGTCGCCGTCGCCGGGCTGGCACCCTTTCTCCCGCTGGTCGCGGCCGCGATCTGGATCGAAGACAAGGGACCGATTTTCTACCGTCAGGAGCGCATGGGCCTGGACGGCAAGCCGTTCTGGATCTGGAAGCTGCGCTCGATGCGCGCCAACGCCGAGTCCTCCACCGGCCCGATCTGGGCGATCCAAGACGATCCGCGCCGTACTCGCGTCGGCTCGTTCTTGCGCCACTGGTCGATCGACGAGCTACCGCAGCTGTGGAACGTGCTCAAGGGCGAGATGTCGATCGTGGGACCACGCCCCGAGCGGCCGGCCTTCGTCAAGGAGTTCAAGCACCAGATCCCTCAGTACATGCTCCGGCACAAGGTCAAGGCCGGGATCACCGGATGGGCGCAAGTGCACGGCTGGCGCGGCAACACCTCCATTCGCAAGCGCATCCAGTACGACCTGTACTACATCGAGAACTGGTCGCTCGGCCTCGACATCAAGATCTTGTGGCTGACGCTCCGCCACGGCCTGCGTCACAACGCCTACTAGACTGCCACCCCCGATTCGCTCCCGCGGCAAGGCGAACCGGGGCCGCCACCGATTCGCCGCAGTCCCTCCTCAGGCGGTCTTGCGGAGCTTCTTCCTGGCTTCCATCAGCGCCTTCTTGACCTCGTCGAGCTCGGTCTCGCTCAGGTCCTCCCCGGCGAAGCTCTCTCGCAGGTACTGCGAAACGATGAAGCGGGTCTCGTCCGCCGCCTCCGGATAGCGCTCCACCAACCGCTCCTCGAGACGCAACGGACCGACCCAACCGGGCACGCTGTCGGCTCGGCGCGGGGCAGCCTTGAAACGTAGAGCCCGATAGGCCTTGGTGGCCGAGAACGGCTCGCGCCGCCAGATGTACCAGATCGCCATCGCCAACAGGAGCACGAGGAAGGGCGCGACGCGCCAAGCCGTCAGAAGCGGTGCGTCCGGATCGTCGGCGTCAGCCTCTTCCTCCTCGGGCTCGGCGCTCTCCAACACATCCTGTTCCTCGGGGCTTGTCTTCTCGTCGGCACGGCTCAACGATTGCCAGAACCGGAGCCATGCGTTTCTGAGACCCACGAAGACGTCCACCTGATCGCCGAAACCATAGGTGAGCACGTAACGATCCCAGCGAAAGAGCAAGTAGTCGTAGGCCTGGGCCATCAAGGTGGCAAAACCCGTTCGCCCGGACTGCGGACGAGCATCGGCGGGCGTCGGATCGAAAACCACCCAGCGGCCCGACTCACCCTGCCCCCCGTCGGCGGCCTCGTCGGCGGGTAGGAAGGCCTCGACCCAGGCGTGGGCGTTCGACTGGCGCACGATGAAGTACTCCTCCAGCGGGTTGTAGTCACTGCCCAGGTAGCCAGTGGCCATGCGCGCGGCGACACCCTGGGAACGCAGCAGCAGCACCATCGCGGAAGCGAAGTACTCGCAATGCCCCTGTTTGGTGTCGAAGAGAAACCGCTCGACCGGCCGCCCACCGCTGTTGACCGGCTCGAGCGAGTAGCGATACTCGCTTCTCAGATAGAGCTCGAGATGCCGGATCCTCTCCTCGAGACCGCCGCTACCCATCACCGTCGCGGCCAGCTCGGCCATGCGCGGCGACACCCGGGACGCATCCAACTCCGAAGGCCGGCTTCGATCTCGGTGCCAACCGGTAACCACCGGCTCCACGGTCATGCCGGCTCGGTACTCGACGATGCCCGGTTTCGGGAACAGAAAACGAGCCTCTCCCGAGCCGTCCAGGGACACTCCGTTCCGGGGCATGTCGACGACGGTGGCCTCGACCGGCAGAACGATGCGACCGTTGCCCTGGCGCAGCCAGACCTTCATCCAGCTGATCGGGAACTGATCCACGAGATGAAAGAAACCGTCCAGATCGCGCAACACCCTGGCCGACCGCCTCGGTTCACGACGCCAACCACCTTCGGAATAGGAATCGTAGGTGGTGGCCTTGAATCGCATCTCGGTTCCCGGAGGCGGCGGTGTTTCATAGGTGAACCTGAACACCACCGTGCGCGTCGATCGCACACGATCGATCATGCCGAGCTCGAGCCGGTCGGAGAATCCCGAGGCCTGAACGACGCCACCGGTAACGCCGGTGGGCATATACACATAGGGCTGGCGTAACCTGGGCATCAGGAAGAACAGCGGCACGGCGGCGACGACGCTGAGCAGCACCGTGCCGGTCAGGAAGCGCTGCAGAGGTACCTCCGGCTCGCCGGTGGCCCTCGAGAGCGTCGACACCGTGTGCAGCCCGGCAAAACGGATCAGGGTGAGCGCTGCCAGCGAGCCGAAGCCGATCAAGTAGACGATCACCGCGGGATGAACGCTCGTTCCCATCGACGCAATGAAAAGAAAGAAGAGGCCGAGGAAAAGGTGCCACTTGTCTTTTTCTCGGCGCAGCGCGAAGAGCTTGACCGCCATCGCGTACATGGCCAGGTGAATCAACGGCGGCAGCATCCGCCCGACTCTCAGGTCCGACACATCGGCGAGCAGGAATGGGATGTAGAGCAGCCCCAGCAGATTCATGACCCAGTAAGGCAAGACTCCGTCGGCGCCGCGGCTCGTGCGATAGAGAAACAGCGCCGCGGCACCGCAAAAGGCCAGCACCGGCGCCCATCCGACGACCTCGTTGAAAGGCAGCGGCAGCGGCGCGATCAGCATCAACAGCCCGAGAAGCCAGGATTTCTCGCGATAGAACCTCACGAGGCTCGTCGCTCCTCATCCCAGCCCAGGCGCAGTTCCGAGGCCCCCCGCCTTCCGCTCCAGAGAGGCTGGGATTGACGCGGAACCGCCTCGAGCAAAGCCAGAGCGGTCAGAATGCGCTGCCGTTGAATCCGGCCCCCGGCATGCGGGATCGCTTCGCTGCGGGTTGTGAACGCCACCTCATAGCCCTCGGCCAAATAGTGAACGGCCGCGCTCGCGGCTTCGCTCAAGAGACGCTCGAACCGAGCGGACTCGGCCGGGTCGGAGAGCTTGCCCACCGCGTTGTCCAAGAGAATCGCCAACCGCAGGCCTTCCTCGGCCTCGCGCTCCATGAAAATCAACTCTCCGGTCCTCGCCGTACGCTTCCAGTGGATACCGCGCGGATCGTCCCCCTGGCGAAACGCCCTCAGCGTCCTCAGTTCCTGGCTCCAGCCGACCTTTCGCGAGGGCTCGTCGCCGACCTGGAAGGGATCGAAATGGCGCAAGCCGCTGGCCGGAAAGATCTCGGGATAGACCAGGATCTCGAGACCCGCCGGATAACGCATCGCCTTCTCGAACAGGCCGAGTGGGAAGACCGAGCTCAGCCGAACGTTCTCAAACCGGTGCAAACCGCGACGCTTGATCAGGAAGGCCAAGCTCTCGACGGTCGATTGGCACTTGGGCAAGAACGGAATCAACAGGGTATCGGTCTCGGGCAGTCCGCCGATGGCCACATAGCGGCGTGCGAAAAGCCGGTCGGCGTTGTTGACCGTGAGCGGGATCGAGAACACCTGTCCTGCGTGCACTTCGGGCGCCGCGCCGAAGTCGAGAGCGAGGCGGCTCAGGTTGCGCTTCGAGGCCAGACCGGAGATCGCGAGCAGTCCCAGCATCACCGCGTCGACCAGGTAGAGCGCGTTGTTGCCGGTGTTGGCGGCGGCCACCCCGATGATCAGGGTGATCCCGATGTACCAGACTCCGACTTTCGTGATCCGGACGCGCTCGAGCTTGGCCTCGGGAGATCGCACTATATGGGAACCGCGATGCGGCGAACGATCCCTTTCACGGCCTCCCGGCATGCCTCCAGAGTCGTGGCCCCGCCCTTGAGAACAACCCGGTGCGAAAGGACCGGACCCGCAAGTCGTTGGAGGTCGTCGGGCACGACGCAATCCCGGCCCTCGCACAGAGCCATCGCCTGCGCCGCGCGCAGATAGTTCTCGACGCCCCGCGTCGAAACGCCCAGCAGAAACTGCTGCGACGATCGGGTCTCACGGGCCAGCTCGAGGAGGTAGTCGGCGATCTTGTCGGCGACTCGCACCTCCTCGACCCGACGCTGCAGCTCGAGCACCTCGTCGCGGCTGACGGTGGCTTCGAGACCGGCCAGCTTGTCCTGGACGCCACCGGTGAGAAGCAGGCTCTTCTCCTCCTCCTGGGGTGGGTAGCCCAGCCGCAGGGACATCATGAAGCGATCCAACTGCGACTCCGGCAGCGGGAAGGTGCCGACGTACTCGAGCGGGTTCTGGGTGGCCATGACTACGAACGGCTCGGGCAGGTGGTGGCGAACCCGATCGACGCTCACCCGGCGCTCACTCATCGCCTCCAGAAGCGCCGATTGCGTCTTCGGGCTGGTCCGGTTGATCTCGTCGGCCAGCACCACATTCGAAAAAACCGGACCGGGGATGAACTCGAAGTCCTGTTGAGTCTGACGAAAGACCGAGATGCCCAGAATGTCCGAGGGCAGAAGGTCGCTGGTGAACTGAATCCGCTGGAACGCCAGGCCCAGGGAGCGGGCCAGCGCCTGGGCGAGCGTGGTCTTGCCGACGCCCGGAACGTCCTCGATGAGCATATGCCCGCGCGCCAGCAGGCAGACCACCGCCTGGCGGATGACCTCGGGCTTGCCCTTGACGACCGAGCCCACCTGGGCCTCGAGCCGCCGAATGATCTGACTCGCTCGGGTCTGGTCGCCGCCCGCCGGAAGCGGCACGCTGGTCGCGCTGGATACGGTCATATCTGTTTTCTACGTTCGGCGAGCGAATTTCGTTCGGTTAGCCGCCGAGCCCGGCAAACTCCTTGTACTGTCCCCGCTCTTCGGGCGGCACGTAGGAACGCACATCGACGCTGAAGCCGTCTCCCTCGGCGTAGTCGATGTCCTCGAGAACGTGGGTGAACTGGCTTCCCGTGGCCTTGGGCAGCTCGGAGGTATCGACCCAGACCTTCCAGCTGTCCTTGAGCACCTCCTGGGCGTCGACCATCTCGAGATCCAGAGTGATCCCAGGCAGCTTCTCGGGACTGTCGTGTTGGATCAGGATATCCACGCGCACGGTCTGCAGCGTCGGAACGGCTGCCACGGCTTCTACTTCGGGCTCGATCGCGGCGGCGGGAGCGTCTTCCGTTTCCGTCATCGGCATCTCGCCCTCGCCTTCGACCATCTCTTCTTCGAGCACTTCCGCGGCGGCGGGCACGGCATCGACGATGATGCCGATCACCCGGGCCTTGTAGTAGGTGCGCAGCTTGGCGACGCGCTCTTCGGGGCTCTTGGGGCAGCCCGCCAGGACCAGGGCCACGAGCGGCAATAGGAGCGCCAGTCGGAAGTATCTTTTTGTCTTCATAAACCCCTCCTTCGACGGCCCGAACCGGCCCCACCGCTCGGATCTCGGGGATCGTAGCGGCGGAGCGAGCGCTGGGCTGTCTAATTCTTCACATGGTTTGGACTCCGGGGCGAACGGTCACGTGAGTTTTCCCAGGTGTGTTTCAGGTGCCCCGCGAGGATTATCTCCGGCTCCAGCTCGACGCCGAAGCGCCGTTTCACGGAATGATAGGCGGCCAGCATCAACTCGAGCACGTCGCTTGAGCTCGCTCCACCGGTGTTGACGATGACGTTGCCGTGCTTGGGACTGATCTGAGCGCTTCCGGCCTC
>JAAENP010000518.1 GCA_024224155.1 bacterium | reverse complement strand
GCGCAGCGAGAAGGACCCGTACACGCTGATGCGAATGCTGGCGGTCAACATCCTCAACACCGAGGACACCTTGCGCTACGCCGCCGAGATGGGCGCCGATCGCTACTTCGCGGTCTCGTCGGACAAAGCCGCTAACCCAGCGAATGCGATGGGTGCGACCAAGCGCGTCATGGAGTTTTGCCTTGCCCGTGCGAGTGGCGAACTTCCGGTCTCCTCGGCGCGATTCGCAAACGTGGCGTTTTCTGACGGCAGCCTCCTGCACGGCTTCACGCGCCGGCTGGAGAAGCGACAACCCCTGGCGGCTCCCGAGGACGTCCGCCGCTACTTCATAACCGACTCCGAGGCGGCCGTCCTCTGTCTCATGTCCTGTCTCCAGGGCGCCAATCGGGAGGTCTATTTTCCCAACGTGACAGAGAACTTCGAGGCCGTGGACTTTCGCACCATCGCCGAGCGGTTCTTGGAAGAGCGCGGCTACCGGGCGCATCCGTGCGCCTCCGAACAAGAGGCCCGGGCGAGCGTGGAGGAACTGGCGGCGCGAGGACGCTGGCCCTGCTACTTCTTCTCGAGCGACACCACCGGGGAGAAAGAGGTCGAGGAGTTCACCATGGCTGACGAAGAGGTCGACCTTGGCAGATACGAGGAGATCGGCGTCGTAAAATGGCCCGAGCTCACCGATGCCGATGCCGACCGTGTCGGCCACCTTCTTGCCGAGGTCCGGGCTCGGCGCGACTCCGGAAGCTGGTCCCGCCAGGAGCTTCTCGACCAGCTTGGCGCGCTGCTGCCCGAGTTTCAACACCAGGAAACCGGCAAGTTCCTGGATGGGAGGATGTGAGAGTGGCAAAGGCAACCGTAACCGGCGGAGCCGGCTTCATCGGCTCTAATCTGGTCCGCGAGCTGGTCGCTCAAGGCCGCCAGGTGACAGTCATCGACGATCTCTCGAGCGGCTATCGCCAAAACCTGGAGAGCCTGCCCGAGATCGAGCTCATCGAGGCCTCGATCCTCGAGCCGGAGGCCGTTGAGCGCTCCG
>JAAENP010000517.1 GCA_024224155.1 bacterium | reverse complement strand
TCGCCGCCGATCGCCCCAACGAGATGAGATGGCACGACATGGCGACCGGAATCCGCGCTGTCCTCCTCGCCAACCTCATCGACTACGAGCTCCGCCGTGGGGACGCCGTGGCCCCCGACCGCCTGTACAAGCTCGTGCACGCGGCGGCGTTGCACCTGGAGTTTCTACGCGATCCGGCGACCTTCGCGGTGAACAACCATGGGTTGTTCATGCTCCTCGGTCTGCGGGCGCTGCTGTCCAGGCTGCCGGAGCTTCGGGGCGCGGTCGCGGCGGACGGCTATGCAACCCAGCAGCTCGACATCTTGATCGACCAGCAGTTCTCCTCCGAATACCTGCACAAGGAGCACTCGCCGTCCTACCACGTCTTTGTCGGCGAGCTGTTTGCGGACCTCGCGTCGACCGGGCTCTTCGACGACCAGTCGAGGCTGCTGGAGTACGCCGAGGGCGCTCGGCGCCACTACCACGAGCTACTTCACCCCGCCGGAACGATTGTGCATATCGCCGACTCCGGCGGCGGCGGACACCGCACGCTGTCCGAGCAGTGCCGCTACGTCGTCAGCGGCGGCCAGGAGGGGCTGCGCCCCGAGGATCGTGACGGCTACTATCCCGAGGCGGGCATCGCCGCCTTCCGCTCGTCCTGGCAGACCGCCGACCCCACCGGGCAGTCCTTTCTGTACTTCTCCGCCGCCTACCACAGCACGACCCACGCCCACGCCGACTTCTTCACATTCGAATGGTCGGAGCTGCGCATGCCGATCATCGTCGACAGCGGCAAGTACGGCTACGCGGCGGGCGCCTGGCGCATGTTCTTCAAGTCCACCCGGGCAGGCAATACGGTTGAAATCGACGGACAGAGCTTCAGCCTCCACGACGAGCCGCCCTTCGGGAGCGCGCTCACCGGCTGGGGCCGCATCGAAGACGGGCTGCGTTTTGTCGAGGCTTCGGCCCTGCGCACGCAGGCCGACACCCAGCACACGCGTCTGTTCCTGTTTCGTGAGGGCCACTGGCTCGTCGTCGTCGACCGCATGCAAGCACCCGCGCGGCACACCTATCGCCAGTGGTTCGGATTCCACGAGGACATCGTCGTCACGCAGACCACCGACGGATTTCACGCCCTGCTACCGCTGGCGCGCGGCGAGGTCTACGTGCAGGATCTCGACCCGGCGGGACCGGCGGAAATCGAGCTCGTTCGCGGACGCGAAGGCGACGATCCGCAAGGGTGGATCAGTCGCGCCTATCTGTGTTGATCCCCAACGTCTTGCCGCCAAAGTCAGCAAGAGTCGGGCGAGGGTGGCGGGCGCGGATTGGCCCCGGTACCCAGGAGGATAGCAGCAAAGTAGGAGGCACAGAAAGGTGTGTCGCTCGATTTTGGGAGGACACCGGAGTGGCGCTCGAGCACGGCCTTGACGGCGGCGACTCCGGCGGGGCCGATGTCGGGTAGGCGGGCCTGTTCGAAGGCGCAGAAGACAGAAGCGACGACCTGGGCCGAGAGCGGGCCGTAGAAGTCTGCGAGACGGGTGAGGGATTGGCGTAGCCAGGTGACGAGACCGGCGCCATCGAAAAGCAGGGTTTGACCATCCCAACGGGCGGCGATGAGGGTGAGGACGTCGTGGAGCCAGGTGACCGGCTCGGCGGACCAGGCGGCCTGCTCGGCCCGGACGCGTCGTTGGTGGTGGGCGAGGCGCTCGGATTGCCGACGCTGGCGCTCCTTTAGGGCTCGCTGGCGATGGTAGTGGTCCTGGGCAACGCGGATGAGTCGGGCGAAGTAGGCAGCGCGGTTGCGGATGTCGGAACGATGAGCCTGGCGGGCAAAGGTGCGCTCAGCTGCGCGAATAACGCTCACTGGTATGCCGCGGAACCGACGGATGAAGTCACGCAAAAGGCCGCCGATGTCGTAGGCACCGTGAATATGGGTGAGCAAAAGTCGTGCACTGCGGTCATCGGCGCGAGCACGTTCACGGCTCTCTTCGGCGACGCGCGCGAGTTGGTCGACATCCGTTGGTCGCTCGGCGCATGCACGACGGGTGGCGCGGGCACCAGCCTGGTAGGCGCGTAGAAGAGCGGCGAGTAGCAGGGTGGTGACAGCGATGGCGAGGTCGGGTTGCGAGAGAGCGGGGAGAGCATCGGTGACTCGGTCGGTGAGAGCGAGTAGAGGGGATGCGATGCGCTTGACAGTGCCGAAGGCGCGCTCGATGGTGGCCTTGCCGAGAGGGTCTCCTTCTTTCTGTACGGCGTGCTCGACTTGAAGTGTATCGAGTGCCTCGCGGGTTCTGGCGGCGAGATACGGGGTTCCCTGGTCGGATAGAAACTGGGCACCGGGGCGGTCTGCCAGCGATTGGCGGAGCACGGCCACGACGTGGTCGGCAGATTCGCGGTCGTCGACGATGATAGCGTCAAGCAGAGATTGATCGCGACCGCCGACGTCCTGGGTGGCGACGAGCTTGAGGGGGACGCCGAACGCGCGCAGGTCGGTCGTATCGCCGGCTATCTGGGTGTCGGGAATCGTCACTGCAAAATCAAAACGTCCGCGACGAGCCGGACGCTTGCGCTTGCGACGGGTCGCTTTGTTCGTGTCGATTGTGTTGATTGTGTTGAACGAGAAAGGGCGAAATTCGTTCACTCGCTGAAAATCCCCGGTTTCCCCTGCGCCCTCCGAGTGTGGGCGACAATCGTCCGATGGCTTGTTTTTTAGCCATGAGCGTAGCGTTCGCTCCGGCACCGCCAGGGTCTGGCAGAAGCGCTTCTGGGTGAGCTGTGGATGGGTCTCGCGAAGATGCAGGTACGAGCCGACAATGACGCAGCGGATCGCGTCTTTGCGCAGCTTGACGTGTTGAAGAATCGACGTGGCCACCCCGAGTAGAACTCTCGTGAGAGCGAGCTCGTTTTCTTCGCTGTCTTCGCTGTCTTCGCTTGCGGGCGGGCGGCCCTTGCGCGTCAACCGCTCAACGACCGACTCGCAGGCGCCAAGCGCACGACTGGCGAGACGGGAGACCCGCTCGGCGTTGACTCCCTCGGCCCGGGCGGCTTCCTGCACCGGTACTGCGACCCATCCAGGGCGTAGCCGGCGGACGAGACAAAGGCAGATAAGTGCGAGCAGAGCGCTTGGCTTGGGGAGAGAAATATGGGAGGAAGACATGGCGGGTGTGGGCGTTGGGCGAGGACGGTCTTTTTTGCAAAACCAATCCTCACTCCCAGCGCCTCACGCCCGTAGTTTTTGACTCATGGACTCTCGAGCTGACCGAGCACGACACGGTGGCCGGCAAAGCGAAGCTCGAGGCGCCCGCCCGTGGCGACCAGGCGCAGCACCTCCAATGGCGCGCCGCTGGTGGGCCAGACCAGCTCTTCGATCACACGGGGCGCACTGCTCGCACTTGTCACCCGACCTCCAAGTGCATGAGCCAACTCACCCTGACGCTTACGGCTGATGGCGTTGATGACGGCCAGCACGCGATCGGCGCGACCGAAGAATCGATCGGCCGGGGTGAGGCCGTCGATCCCCATGTGAGCTCGCCGCTCGTTGTAGTCGGCCAGAAATTCGGCCAGACGACGCTCGGCCTCGACGCGGTCGGCGAACTGCTCCACGTCCCACAGCTCGCGCCGCACTGTGCCGATGAGCGACTCCACCTTGCCCCCGCCCTGGGGATGATACGCCCGGCCGACGATATGATCGATGAGTTCGGCCTCCAGCCAATCCCCGAATTCCTGGCCGGTGAACGCCCCGCCGCGATCAGTGCGCACCGCCTCGGGTTTGCCGTGACGCGCCATCGCCGTGCCGAGCAGCTCGGTCGCCACCTCGGTCGATGGCTCGTCGCCGAGCGTGTGTCCCACGCAATAGCGGCTGAAGTCGTCGAGCGCCACCAGCAGGTGCAGCACCTCGCCCGCCACCCGCATCTCGGCGTAATCCAGCTGCCACAGAGCGTTGCGCCGCGGCGCTTCGAACCGCTGCGGCTCCGGTCCTTGTGGGCGGCTCCCGCGATGCACTCGCTCGTAGCCGTTGGCACGAAGCACCCGCGCAATCGCCTTGATGGACACCCGCCAGCCCTTGAACCGCTTCAGCTGCGCGCGAATCTGCGCTGGTCCCATCGACGGGTACTTCTTCTTCAGTGTGAGAATCGCCGCCGTTTCGATGTCCGACAAACCTTGTCCCGGATCTCGCGGTTTGTACACCGAACCGGGCCCCGGCGTGCTCTCGGGCGTCTGGGCGCTGGTCTTCGTGTTCGGCGTTTCCTCTGTCGGATCGACGATGGTCGCCTGTTGTCTCGAAGTGACCGGCGTCGGCATCGTTCCGGCGGCCTCGGCCTCCTTCACCCATCGTCGAATCGACTCCGACGTCGTACCGACCGCGCGGGCCACCTCCGTCCGTTTCATCCCCGATACCACGAGGACCATCGCATGCTGCTTGACCTCGTCCGTGAATCGCCGCCCCGCTGCCGCCGGGCCGCCGGTACTCACCTTCTTCTCCTTCGTCCACCGCGGCGATTTCGTCCATCCATGCAGTGTACTCGTCGCAACCTCGTGTTTGCGCGCGGCCTCCGACAACCCCAGTTTCGCCGCGTCGCTCACCGCCGCACGCCGCTCCTCGTCACTGAAGCGACGCCCCGGGCGAAGTCCTCGCGCGGGCTTTCGGTCCTGTCTGTTCGTCTGTGTTTTCTTCTTCTTCTTCTTCTTCTGGCTCATCGAGTGCTCTCCTTCGTCGGCCTTCGCCGATCTTCGAGAGCGCCCGCTCCCTCTCAGCCTACGCTGCGCCTTGCTGACTTTCCGGGCTTGTTTGCGGCAATACGTTGGGTGTCATGACACATAGTGCCATGAGTTCTTGTCGGATCCGCAAGAGATCT
>JAAENP010000516.1 GCA_024224155.1 bacterium | reverse complement strand
GCGAATCTCCAAGGTAGAGCTCGAGGATCCGCCGGGGTACGTCGTTTCCCAGCGCTCGCCCCATTTCCCGCAATCTCGCGATCGGTCCCGCCTCCAGTACCGATTCGGATGCCATTTCGCCGACCGTCATTGTCATCTCCTTGCCTCCGCCGCCCCAAGAACCTCCGCCTTCGGCGGAGCTTCTTGGCCCAACCCAGCCGTACCAGGAGCTTGTTGCTTCGCAACAAGCTCCTAGTCACGCCGCTGTCGAGTATACTCAGAATTCATGCACCCGTGGCCGCGCGGCACGTGGCGCGATCCAAGCGCGATCTTGAAGATGACAAAAGCACCGTTTACCAAGACTCCTACAGGTATCAGTGGAATCTCAGCGATGGAGAGCGCAGCACCACCGACCCGCCGTCTCAGACGAGTCCTATTGGTCGAAGACGAGCTCGACATCCAGATGGTCGCGCGACTCGCACTCGAGGATATCGGCAGCCTGGAGGTCGAGGTGTGCGGCTCCGGCAATGAAGCGCTCGAGATCGCTCCGCGGTTCCAGCCCGAGCTGATCCTCCTGGACGTCATGATGCCCGAGCCCGACGGCCCCGCGACCCTGGAGGCTCTGGCACGGAAACCGGAGACGGCCTCGATGCCGGTCGTGTTCGTCACCGCCAAAGCGCAGAGCCACGAGATCGAAGAGTACCTGGCGCTCGGCGCCATCGACGTCATCGTCAAACCCTTCGACCCGATGACCCTTGCCGACCGTGTGCACGAAATCTGGCGCCGTCATCACGGCGTAGACGAAGGCCGCTGAGGACCCGGCCACGGCGCCACGGCGACGACGATGAAGATCGCCCAATCTCCGCGGCTCCTCGGCAGCGCCCGGAAGCTCCGCCAGGAGCTGGAGTCGGTGGAGCGTGCGCTGCAGGCGACGACTCAGGAGCTCGAGCTTGCACGCGAAGAGCTGACCGCCCAGGAGGAGGAGAAGATTCGTCTGGAGACCCGCCTGCGCCTGCTCGAAAAGGCGGTCGAGACGGTGAACCTGGGCGTCACCATCACCGACACCGAAGGCAAGATCATCTACGTCAATCCCGCCGACGCCCGGATGCACGGTTATGCCATTGACGAACTGATCGGCAAGGAAGCACGATTGCTCGCCCACAGGTCGGCGGATCCCGAGGGGCGCGGAGATCCGTCCGGGCCCTGGTCGCGCCGGCGCCTGGACTCGACCAAAGACGGCCGGTCATTCCCGGTCCGTCTGATTTCGGATCGGGTCCACAACAGCGACCGCCAACCGGTGGCTACGGTCACCATCTGCGAAGATATCCGCGAACGCGAGCGCGTCCGCAGGACCCTGACCCGGCGCGACAACATCTTGAAAGCGGTCGGGCGCTCGGCTGAGAGACTGTTGACCGACGGCTCGTGGGAAGAGAGCGTCGAAGAGGTCCTGCAACGACTGGGCAGCGCCACCGGCGTCGATCTGATCTATTTGAGCGTGGTCAAGGACGAAAGCCCTTTCCCGACCGGCAGCGCGATCGTCAGCTGGACGACGCCCGGCGGTGAGATGGAGGAACGATTCAACCGTGGGCTGCCGGACCGCGTCGAACTCTTCACCTGTTGGAAGGATCGACTGCAAGCCGGCCAGACGCTCCAGGGCCAGGTGCGGGACTTGCCGAGCCAGGAGCGCAAGATCCTCGAAGCCTGGGAGGTCAGCTCGTTCGTCGTGGTGCCGATCTTCGTCGACGCCACGCTGCGCGGCTACCTCAGCCTCGAAGACGGCGCCACCGACCGCGAGTGGCTTTCCGCCGAGATCGAGGCGCTGCGCACCGCCGCCCGGACTTTCGGCGCCTCGATTCAGACCCGACAGGCCGAGATCGCCTTGGCGCTCTCTGAAGAGAAATATCGCGATTTGCTCGAGAACGCCACCGACTTGATCCAGAGCGTCTCTCCCGACGGCCGATTCCAATACGTCAACCGGGCATGGAAAGAGACCCTCGGCTACGTCGACCAGGATGTCCAGAAACTCAGGTTGTGGGACGTCGTGCGCCAGCATCCGACGAGCGATCGCGACGTCGTGCAGAGCATCCTCGCCGGCGACGGACAGGGCCGGCTCGAGGCGATCTTCGTCACCCGAGAAGGCCAGGAAATCTCGGTCGAGGGCTCGATCAACTCCCGCTTCGTCGACGGTCTGCCGGTCGCCACCCGCGGCATCTTTCGCGACATCACCGAGCGCAAGCTGGTCGATCGGATGAAGCAGGAGTTCATCTCGATGGTAAGCCACGAGCTGCGCACGCCGCTGACCTCGATCATCG